>QCUP01000005.1 GCA_003208885.1 Prochlorococcus sp. AG-679-K21
TCTTGATCTTTATTTAATAAATTTTCCTTCAATAAAGTCAATAACTCTTCACTATATATAGAGGTAGTATGTGATAATCCTTTATCTATAATTAAATTTTTAGCAACTTTAATTATCTCTGGACTTAATGTCCCCGTAATTGGTCCACTTATTAAGCCTGATTTAACTAAACATTGTTCAAGCCATGCAGGCTGCCAGACCATCAAAGTAAAAGTATTTGCTCCAGAACTATCTTCATCTTCAGAAATCCATAATTGATTTAAATAATTAGATATTTCTTGATGAGGCAGCTCTAATGGGGTTTGAAGTGTTAATTGAGGTTTCATTATAAAGTTAAGGTCTGCGCCAGAAAATATTATCTTTGGAAAGTAATTGATCTGATTCAGGAGGTCCCCAAGTCATTGATTCGTATTTGTGAATAGGTAACTTCCAAGGAGCATCTTCCATTAATTCTATTAATGGTGTATAAAGTTTCCAAGCAGCTTCAACCTCATCACTTCTTGTGAACAAGGTAGGATCAGAAAGCATGGCATCAGCCAACAACCTTACATAACCTTCATCAGAAGGTTCTCCAAAAGATTCATCATAAGAAAATTCCATCTCAACTGGCCTTGATTTCATCCCAGAACCAGGTGATTTGACTTCAAATTTAAAAGTAGCTCCTTCATTAGGCTGAATCCTAAGAATAAGCTGATTTGGCGCGGGATTAATTATTGTTGATTCAAACAAATGTACTGGTACATCTTTAAATGTCAATACAATTTCCCCAAGTCTTTTTGGCAGTCTTTTACCTGTTCTTAAGTAGAAAGGAACTCCTTGCCATCTCCAATTATCAATAAATACTTTTGTAGCAATATAGGTTTCTGTTGTACTGTTAAAATTTACTCCGTCTTCATCTCTATAACCTTGAAGTCTTTTTAAGCTATTTCCTCCTTTTGCGTACTGTCCTCTGATACAACAATTCCAAGGTTCATCCTCATCGGCAAGTTTTGAAGCTTGAAGAACTTTTGCTTTTTCATTTCTTATTGCCTCAGGTTCAAATTTACCAGGAGGCTCCATTGCAGTAACAGCAAGCATTTGAGTCAAATGATTTTGGAGCATATCTCTTAAAGCTCCAGAGCTTTCATAATAACCAGCTCTATCTTCAACCCCAACTGTTTCCGATGATGTTATTTGAACACTTGAAATATAATTTCTATTCCATATAGGTTCAAAAATAGTATTAGCAAACCTCATAACCAGTATGTTTTGAACAGTCTCTTTTCCTAAATAATGATCTATTCGATATATCTGACTTTCATCTGCACAACTTTGAACGATCTTATTTAATTTCTTAGCACTTGAATAGTCTCTTCCAAAGGGTTTTTCAATAACAATTCGACTTTTCTTAGGATCATCTAGTAATCCAGCAGCCTTTAGAGCCTTACATCCACTTCCATAGAAGTTTGGAGATACTGATAAGTAGAAGGTCTTATTACCATGTGTAGCCTGTAATTTATCAATTTCATTTAATCTTTTGGAAAGTCTTACAACATGATCTTCTTGCTGCAAATCAACTGGCTCATAGAATAGATAATTTGAAAACTGTTCCCATTCCTTTTCATTTTCAGATATTTGATCAGCTAACTTAGCTTGCATTTTTTCCTTAAAATCTTGATCACTCCAAGGCCTTCTTGCACATCCAACTATAGCGAATTCACTAGGTATCCTTCTTTGCAAATAGAGTTCAAATAAGGCAGGTATAAGTTTCCTGTGGGTAAGATCTCCACTAGCTCCGAATATTATTAGGCATTGTGGAGATATTACTCTTTCTTGTCGCAAACCTAATCTAAGAGGATTACTTAAGGTTGAGGGCATATTTTTTATAAGTCTTATATAGATAAAATCGTCTTTTTTTGGCTAATTAGCTACATTTTGTGTCTAAACCAAAAAAGTCTTTTAGTTATTTAAAAAAACTTTTTAGAAAAATTTAATAAGTTTCTACGTGCCACCTACCAGCTTTTTTTAATTGTGGTCTTAACTCTGACCAATTTAATCCCTTTTCTTCAGCTGCTTTTGTCATAGCTTCATCTATGCCAGGTTCCATACCTTTTAAACCACAAAGATAAATATGAGTTTTTTCATCTTCGATCATATTGAAGATTTCATTTGCAGATTCTAGAACTCTATCTTGAATATACATTCTTCCGCCTTTTGTATTTTGTTGTTCACGGCTAATGGCTTTAGTATATTTAAAGTTATCTGGATAGTTTTCAAGATATCTCTGTAGATCTTCCTCATATAACAAATTAGCTGATTTAGGAGCACCCATAAATAACCAAGCTTTACCTTTAAAGTTCCATTTATTTTTTTCCTTCTCGGTAGCTTCAAACATTCTCCTTAGATATGCCCTCATAGGAGCTATACCCGTACCAGTAGCTAACATGACTATGTTTGCATCTTCTTCGTCAGGAAGAAGCATTTCTTTTCCTACAGGACCGGTAATCTTTACCTTATCTCCTGGCTTAATATCACATAAGTAAGTTGAGCAAACACCATTTATAGTTTCACCATCTTTTTCATATTGAAGTTGCCTGACACAAAGAGAAACGGTATTACCTTCGAAATCATCCCCATGTCTTGTACTAGCTATTGAATATAGTCTTAGCTTATGGGGTTTACCATTTGCATCTTCACCTACAGGCATAATACCTATACTTTGTCCTTCGACATAATTTAAAAAAGGATCGCTTTCTTTAAGGTCAAAAGTTATGTGATTTACCCTCCCAATAGCCCCTTCTTTAAGGAGGCTGTAGTTCCCAGTCACAGTTCCTTCAAATGGAGTCTTTGGCCTATAAATATTTACTGGTACATCAGCATGTTTTTTCTTCATAGGCTTTGGGGCTTCCGCCTTCACAGCAGCTACTGGTTTTGGTTCAGTCTTAGGTTTCACAACTTTTGCCTCAGTTTTTTTCGATTTATTTGCTTCTTCAAATTTTATAGCCCTTTTATTAAAAAAAGTCATTATGAGATAAAAAACTGATATAACAATTGGGATATGAGCTAATCCACCTGCTATAACTTTTGCTTGTGAGTAAACCATTTTTGAACTTATTTATATTAAAAGTTTATATTAAAAGATTATCAATTTGTATCTTAAATTGTATGTGTTTTATAAAAATAGTTACGTTTTGAGATCGGAATATTTAATTATAAATCTTTCCATTTTTCAATTTTTATAAATTTTGTCGGTATAGTTACACAGGAATAATTTTTTATTTAATAAAAAATTCATCTATGAATAACTCTCAGAGATCAGTAACTCATTCTGAAAATAATGATTACAGAACAATTGAGCAGACAATGGAAAAGCTCTCTGGAGGGACAAGACGGCTTGCTGCTCAATTAACTACTTCTGCGACTTTCGACTCTCTATGGAATGTTCTTACTGATTATGACCGACTAAATCTCTATATCCCAAATTTGTTATCTAGTAGGAAAATTTATGAAAATAATAATAATGTTCATCTAAAACAAGTTGGCGCTCAAGATTTCCTTGGAATGAAATTTTCAGCGGAAGTTACTATTGATTTATTCGAAGAGAAAGAACTTGGTTTATTAAGATTTAGTTTAATAAAAGGAGATTTCAGAAAATTTGAAGGAAGCTGGAAAATTCAAACTATAAAAGAGACTTCAAAAAACTCCTTAATTTATGATCTTACGGTTCAGGGTTGTCAATGGATGCCAATTGGAATGATAGAGAAAAGGTTAAAGAAAGACCTTTCTGAAAATTTGATTGCAGTAGATAAGCAAGCAAAAGTTTCGATAAAATAATTAATTAAAATTTTAAAAAATTAATTAATAGCCCCAAGGGGATTCGAACCCCTGTCGCCTCCGTGAAAGGGAGGTGTCCTAGGCCTCTAGACGATGGGGCCAAGGAAATAGCTTAATAGCTTATAAAAAATTAGGAGTAAAGCTATCCTTTCGTCAAGTGTTGTTGATCTTTATTTTGGCCTTGCCACACTGGAACTGTGAAATGAAAGCATGAACCTTCATCAACTTCTGATACAACCCATATTCTTCCTCCATGTACTTCAACAATTCGTCTGCAAACAGATAGGCCAATACCAAATCCTGATGTCCCTTGAGATGTCTGTGGTAGCCTGACTCTATCAAGAAATATTCTTTTTTGTTCACTTATTGGAATTCCAGCTCCTTTGTCACAAATCGTTATTTCTACCCATTGATTTGTTTTATGAATCATTGTGATCTTGATTGTTCCAGAATCTTCTGAAAATTTAAGGGCATTTTCGATTAAATTTAAAAATACCTGTCTCATTCTTCTTTGATCTGCAAATACCCTTGGGAGATCCGATGGTATATCAGTATCAATTTCTATCTTCCTTAATCTCCAAAACTTTTCTAATTCAAGGATTGCCTCAGCACTTATGTTTCCTAAATCAATTTTTTGTGGATTAAAAAGGGCTTCCCATTGCGTTGTTCCAACCTCAAGAAGATCTTGAGATAAGAGTTCAATTTCTTCTAAACGTCGTCTAATAACGTCTTGCAATTTTTTTATATCAATTTGTCCTAGTTTTTGACTTTGTATAGCAAGAGTTGCTGCAGTTAGTGGCGTTCTCAATTCATGTGCAACCATTCTTAGTAGTCTTTCTTGTGATTCGATTCTTTTAGTAAGTGTCTCATTTTCTTGTCTAAGGACCAATAATTCATCCTCAAGAAGAAACTCTTTTTGTGTCCTAATTGAATCTATTTTTGAAGGTTGAAGATTAATACCTAAATTTTTTGTAACCCCTTCCTGTTTCCATCTAGGTAACCAAGTTTGTAACTGAACAAAAATATTACTTCCTGCAAATATTTGCTTAGGTGCTGGTGAAACTTTTATAAGAGCTGGGATAGCAACTAATCTATGCAGCTCAAGTAGTTCAGGTTGTTCCGTTGGTTCAGAAATCTGAAGAGAAATCTCAAACTCGCAGTCATCAGATTCTAAATAAGATAATAATGATTTAAGATCACCACTAGAAAGATGATTTCTAGCGGCTACTAATATTAGTTTTAATTCTTTTTTTTCATTCAAACCATTTGCCCAGAAGTTTTGATAAGCTTTTTTGCTTATAAACACATTAAGATATTTATATTTATTTTACAGTTAAGCTATCAAATAAATAAACGATATTTATAAATGGTTGTTAATAATCAAATCAATAACTTAAATTACGGGGAATATAACTCCCCTGAAATTAGCATAGATAGTAATTTAAAAAGATGGTTCTCTCGTAACATTGGGCTTTGGAAATCCAATAGGACATATTATCTAGAAAAGGAAAGGAAAACTTATAACCTTTGTATGTACATAAATATTGAGTCTCTTGAAAATAAAAAAGAATGGGAATCTCATTATAAATTTACTTGGTATCCAGAGAAGAAATATAGTTTTTTTGATGAACATCCAAAATATAGAGAAAAAGGCGAAATGCAAGCATTTATAAAGAACCACCAATTAATAAGAGAAAAATTTTATTTAAGTGATCAGGATGGAATATCTAATATTAAACAAGTTGATGAACATGAGATGATTTTCGAATCGTCTTATGAAGACTGGTATATCCTTGAGCACACAAGACTTATTGACGGAGATAACTATAGATACAGGGTTATATATTCATGGAATAAAGATAAACTTAAAATAGTAGAAAATCATCATGAAATAAAAATTATTACATAAATTCTATTGGCTAATTAAATTTAAAAATAAAAAATGTTATCTTTAAAAAGTAAATAAAAAATTAATTAATGTTTATAA
The DNA here is from genome assembly GCA_003208885.1 of Prochlorococcus sp. AG-679-K21. Classification (GTDB taxonomy): domain Bacteria; phylum Cyanobacteriota; class Cyanobacteriia; order PCC-6307; family Cyanobiaceae; genus Prochlorococcus_A. The sequence goes on from QCUP01000005.1 coordinate 5,801, forward strand.
ATTTGAATCCAAAAAGATTTTTAAAAATTTTAAGTCTTCCTATATTTTTATATTTAATTTTTTTTGACAAAACAATATTAAATCAAGAAATAAAAGCCAATAAAAAATTACAAGCAGCTACCGAACAAGATTTATATTTATATAAAGGTATGGGAGCTTCATATCTTTGCATAGCATCAAAAGCTGGTATTGAATTTCCCAAAGCTTTAGGGGTAGCTACTGCTACATATGTACAAGTAGTAGAGGGTAAACATGGAGGGGAAGTTAAAGAATTAGGGGATAAGAAATTAGAAAGAGACAAATTATTTGCCGGTGCAGAATTTCAAATAGTTACTACAGCTATGCAATATTGTCCTGATAGCGTACCAAAAGAAGTTACTAAAAAAGTTAACAAAATAATAAAAGAAAATAAAAAATAAATTTATTATCTAAACATAGAGCTAACCGAACTTTCTTCATGAATCCTCCATATTGCCTCTCCCAACATATTTGCAACAGAAAGCACTTCTAACTGAGGGAAGTTTTGATTATCAATTACTGGAATACTGTTAGTAACTATAACTTGTTCAAATAAATCTTTTGAACTTAATCTTTCATATGAAGGTGGAGAGAAAACTGCATGAGAAGCACATGCAAAAATTCTCTGTGCGCCTTCTTTTTTTAACAAATTTGCACCTGAACAAATAGTACCCCCAGTATCAATCATGTCATCTATAAGAATAGCCGTTTTCCCTTTAACTTCTCCAATAACGGTCAAACTCTCTGCAATATTATGAGAAGATCTTCTCTTGTCAATAATTGCTAATGGAGCATCATTCATTAATTTGGCAAATGCTCTTGCTCTTGCAACTCCGCCCACATCAGGAGATACAACTACAACTTCTTCCAACTTTAAAGATTCAAGATAATCAATTAATACAGGAGAGCCATATATATGATCGCAAGGAATATCAAAATATCCTTGTATTTGGGCTGAATGTAAATCCATTGCAAGAACCCTATCTACACCAGATTTTTCAAGTAAATTTGCAGTAAGCTTAGCTGTAATTGACTCTCTTCCTGAAGTTTTCCTGTCCGCCCTTGCATATCCAAAATATGGAATAACAGCTGTAATTTGTCTAGCTGAAGCTCTTTTACAAGCATCAACCATTATCATCAACTCCATTAAACTATCGTTCACAGGAGCGCATGTAGGTTGGATAAGAAATACATCACAACCTCTTATAGATTGTTGTATTTGAACATACAGTTCCCCATCGGCAAATCTTTTAGATACTAAGGGAACATTTTCAATTCCTAAATATGATGCGATTTCTTCAGCTAATTTAGGGTTGGAGGTTCCACTGACTAACCTAAGCCGACTATTAGTTAGATTAAAAGTTGATCCTTCGTTCTCTACTGCCGTGATAGAACTAGTCACGAAATTAGCTTTAAAAAATATATTAATATCGTAGTACCTAATATCAATTTCGCAAAAATTAATTTATTTATTTATATTTAATATTAATAAGTCCTAAGTTTGAATAAAATTTTTCAGAAATATATAATTTTAAAATTTATAGGCAAACCATATGAAACATCTAAATTTATTTGTTAGATGATATATATTTAACTATTGTAAAGCTTAAATAATAATCGATAACGAATTATAAAAAATAAAATTTTACTTTAAATTGATGAGTTTAAAATCAGTTCTTAAAAAAAAATCATTAGGCATACTTGTTCATCCTTCATGCCTCCCTGGAGGTAGTTACTGCGGGACCTTTGGAGAAGGGGCTAAAGACTGGATTAAGAAGCTCCGTAAGCATAATATTAATTACTGGCAATTCTTACCTCTTACTCCAACAGATTCAACTGGCTCTCCATATAGTTCTCCATCCAGTTTTGCTTTAAATCCTTGGTTTCTTGATATAAACAAATTAATAGAAAAAAAATTTATCATTTCATTTAATAATAAGGATTTAAAATCTATTAATCAGCACGAACCTCATTTTGATTTTGATTTTGCAAATAATTTATCGAAAGAATTAGGGGAATATCTTTTAGATGATTGGGAATCTCAATCTGAAGAGAGAAAAACTGATTTTTATTTATGGAATAAAAAAAATAGTTGGGTTGAAAATTATTCAATATTTATGGTCATAAGAGAGGAATTCAATATGCTGCCTTGGTGGGAGTGGCCATTGGAGTTTAAACAAAAGAAAAACGAATTTATAAAAAAATGGATAAAGGACAAAAAAAATGAAATCCTTAAAACAAAATTAATACAATGGCATCTTGACAAACAATGGATGGAAATCAAAGTCTTTGCCAAAACCAACGGAATTACACTTATAGGTGATTTACCTTTTTATGTTTCAAGAGACAGTGCAGATGTATGGAATAACAAATCACTATTTTCAATCTCTCAAAATGGAGATTTACTTTTTCAAAGTGGAGTTCCGCCTGATTATTTCTCATCAACAGGACAATTATGGGGGACTCCAACTTACTATTGGGCTAAGCACAAAAGAACAGCTTTTAAGTGGTGGAGAAAAAGATTTAAAAGACAATTTGAACTTGTTGATATTTTAAGACTTGATCATTTTAGAGCGTTAGCTGGATATTGGAGAGTTGATGGCAATGCCAAAAATGCCATTAATGGGACTTGGATTAATTCCCCTGGTAAAGAACTATTAAATATTTTAAAAAAAGATTTAAAATCTGATTATCTGCCTATCATTGCTGAGGATTTAGGAGTAATAACCAAAGACGTAGAACTTTTAAGAGATAATTATGAACTGCCTGGTATGAAGATTTTGCAATTTGCATTCGACGGGAATGAAAACAACCCTTATCTACCTAAAAATATCGAAAAAGAGAACTGGGTTGTTTATACAGGAACTCACGATAACGCTACTACCACTTCGTGGTGGGACTATTTAAATAGTAATATTAAAAACCATATTAAAGATAACTATAAATACTCAAATGACCCCTCCTGGAATTTAATAGAAATTGGCATGAGAACAAAAGCAAACCTTTTCATCTCTCCAATACAAGACATTTTATCTTTGGATGACTCAAGTAGATTAAATACTCCAGGAACAATTACTAACAATTGGAAATGGAAATTAAATCAAACTCTTGACGAGATAGATATGAATTTACAAAAATATAGTGAACTTGGAAATAATTATGGGAGAGTGGGTAATTAGATATCCAGATATTTTTATTTTCCTTTTTCCTCAATAATTTGAATCTCAATAATATTAATATTTGAAATAAAGTATCGATTGAGAAAAAATAGTATCAAAATTAAAAATAAAAAATAGAAAAAACTTCCCCTCCAGGAATTTAGGAAATCAAACTTACCTAAAAAGTATTTTTTTTTATTTTTTTCGAAAGAATTTTTTTCTTTAATTCTTAACCCTACCAAAGTATTATTTTTCAAAGATAAACATTTTTCTAGCTTAAATAATATTGACCTTAGAAAGGGATCTCTAGGTCTAAGTTCTTTAATATTATTCTCAATTGAATTTATAGAAGATTCTGGAATCTTAGAGATATTAGATAATTCTTTAATAGACATATTATTTTGAATCCTTGCTTCTTTTACTAATTTCGCAATTTCACCATATCGATCATATTTTTTACTATGATCATTTTCTTTTAATATGATTTTATTATTTTTTGGAAAATTAATATTGAATATTCTCATTAGATTTTTTCTATTCTTTGATTATTCAATTTATGTATCTAAAGGTTTTATTCAATTTTAATCAATTTATAAATTAAAAAATATAATTTAATCAGTTGATATAAAACCGAAAACTAAGCTGGAGATATAATATTTTGAACAGCACTTTTAGCCAATTTTAAAGGACTAAAAGTATCTCTAAGTAAAATTAAGAGTTTTTCAGCATCTTTGAATTCTAATCTATCATCTTTAACAAGGCTTAATAAAAGGTTTTTCCTAACTTCAGATCCTTTTTTACTTACAAATAATTTTAAACCTGCATTAGCGACTGGTATGAGATCTGCATTAATATTTTCAGTATCCTTAAATAAAGTATTTAATAAACTTTCAAGCTTATCTATCTGAATTCTTCCTTCATTATCAAATACAACTTCGAGAAGAATATTTACAATTTCATCCGAATTATCTGTTAAAAGTTTTTTTGCAATATATGGATATGCAATTTTTAAAATTTTAAATTCAGGATCAAGTCTCAAAGCTAAACCTTCTTGACTTACAACAGCTCTAATTATTAATGCGAACCTACTTGGAACTCTAAAAGGATAAGAATACATAAGTTTTGAGAATTTATCAGTTACATTCTTTAAATTAAAATTGCCAACCTCGGCACCAAATGATCCACCAAGGACCTCTTTTAGTGGTTCTACAAGTTGTTCAAGATCTTGTTCTTTGGTTAAGAAACCTAATTTCTGAAAATCTTTAGCCATAAGTAAATATTCTTGATTTATTAAATGTACTATTGCCTTTATAAGAGTAAGCCTATCTGAATTTGTAATAGTATCCATCATCCCAAAATCAACGTAAGCTAAGTGTCCATAATCTAAACCTCCTCCCTTAAGAGCAAACATGTTTCCAGGATGAGGATCTGCATGAAAATAGCCATATTCGAATAATTGCTGAAGTCCACTTATTACACAAGTTCTAATATAAGAAGAAGGTATCAAATTATTTTGCTCTAAAATTTCTCTGTCCCTTAATTTAACTCCATCAATCCAAGATGTTGTAATAACCCTTTTTGAAGAGAAATCTTTTTCAAGTTTTGGTATAAATACATTAGGGTTAGATCTGAAAAAATCGGCAAACTTCAATGCATTTTTTCCTTCTTGCTCATAATCAATTTCATCAAAAAGGGCTTTACCAAATTCATCTATTATTTCTCCAATACCAACACCTATATTAAGTGGTAAAAATGATCCAAAAAGAACTGCTAAAATTTTTAGAATTACAATATCTCTTCTAATAAGAAAATATAAATTTGGTCTTTGTACTTTTACAGCACAAAAATTATTATTTTTTGTTTTTGCTTTATAAACAATTCCCAAGCTTGCTGATGCAATAGGTTCATCTGGAAAATCATCAAATAATTCATTAGCAGGAAATCCAAGTTCATCTTCAATTATTTTTAGAGCAATTTTATGCTCAAACGGTGGCAGATTATCTTGAAGATTTGTAAGTTCTGTTAGCCAATCTTGCCTTACAAGATCTGGTCTAGTTGAAAGTGCTTGACCTAATTTAATAAAACATGGGCCTAAATCCGTAATAACATCAAAAAGGTATTTTGAAAGGTTTTTTTGTACACTCTTACTTTTACTGTTACCTTGGAAAAATAATCTTAATAAAAGAAAAATTAAAGTTAAAAGTATATATAAAATTCTTGGGAATAATATCCATGGCCTTAAGAATAACCAAATCATATCTCCTTTAGGTGAATATTTTGAATAAGAAGTTGCCATTTACATTTAAAATATTAAAAGAATTTCTTTTCAATACATTCTATATGTGCCAATAATACTTTATGAGTATTTCTTATTTTCTATCTAAAAAGTTTTTAAAGTCACTTTTTTTTCCTGCCCATAACAGAGGGAAAGCTTTACCAAAAGGCTTGTTTAGATTATTAAAAAAACGACCAGGTTTTTGGGATTTACCAGAACTTCCTGAAATAGGCTCTCCATTATCTAATAGTGGATTAGTACATGATGCCCAAATATCAATTTCAAAAAAAGTAAATGCACAAAAATGTTTTTTTGGAGTAAATGGAGCGTCTGGTTTAATTCAATCAGCAATAATCGCCATGGCTAATCCTGGTGAATATATTCTTATGCCAAGAAATGTTCATATTAGTGTTATTAAAGCTTGTGCTTTACAGAATATTATTCCAATATTCTTTGACATAGAGTTTTCTGAAGTTACTGGACATTACATGCCAATCACTAAAAAGTGGTTCACAAAAGTATTCAATAATATTGATTTTGACAAGACTAAAATTGTAGGCGTCATACTAGTTAGTCCTTACTATCAAGGTTATGCAACAGATCTTAAACCGTTAATTAAAATTTGTCATCAACATAGTTTACCTGTTTTAGTTGATGAAGCTCATGGTTCGTATTTTCTTTTTTGTGAAAACTATAATTTACCGATATCAGCCTTAAGATCAAAAGCGGATTTGGTTGTACATTCATTACATAAGTCACTTAATGGACTTACTCAAACAGCAGTAATTTGGCATAATGGAAATCTTATAGAAGAAAATAAATTAATCAAAAGCATAAATTTACTGCAAACTACTAGTCCTAATTCTCTCTTACTTTCTTCTTGTGAGGAGTCAATTAAAGACTGGCTTAATAAGGATAATCTTAATAAATACAAAAAAAGAATTTTAGAAGCAAAATCAATCTTCAATGAGTTAACAAATAAAAAGATACCTCTTGTTAAAACTCAAGATCCTTTAAAAATAGTTCTAAATACCTCTAAAGTTGGAATTGATGGCTTTACTGCAGATAGATTTTTTTATAAAAACGGATTAATTGCTGAATTACCTGAAATGATGACACTTACTTTTTGTCTTGGTTTTTCAAATCAAAAGAATTTTACTTTTTTGCTTCAAAAATTATGGAAAAAGTTACTAATTAATACGAATAAATCATATGATTTGAAGGCTATAAAACCACCTTTTAGATTAGTTCAATCACCAGAAATACCAATAGGAGTTGCATGGAAAAGTAAGACTTATAATATTCCTCTTCTGGAATCCTTAGGAAAAATTTCTGGAGATATAATTTGTCCTTATCCTCCTGGAATACCTTTAATTGTTCCTGGAGAGAGAATAGACAAAGATAGAATAGATTGGATAGAAGCTCAAAGTTTGTACAACGAAGATCTGTTAAATTCATATATAAGAGTCTTAAGTAACTAAAAATCAAATATGAGATTGCGAAGTGGGATACTAATCGGATTATTTGGGTTGGTTGTTGTTTTATTAGGGGGATGGTATTTCACAATAGCAATTGCATTACTTACTTATATTGCACTTCTCGAATTTTTTAGAATGGCAGAATTCACTGGAATTAAACCAGCAACCAAAACTACATTATTTTCATGTTTTATAATTACAGTTTCTACATATCTAGAAGCTAATGGATTCCTTGATAAAGAGATATCCTACTCAATATTACCAATATGCTCAGTAGGAATATGTACGTGGTTATTGCTCCAACCCAAGCCAGGTAAAATTTCTGATATTGCTGCATCTATTTTTGGATTGTTTTATTTAGGGTTTTTACCTAGCTATTGGATTAAATTAAGAGCAATACAATCTACTATAAATAATTCTTCAAATGGAATATTATCCTTTGAAAACTTCTCAAATTCTACAGGTCTTTATTTAACCTTAATTTCTTGTTTATTAATTGTTGCAAGTGATATTGGCTCTTATTTTATTGGAAAGTCATTTGGGAAAAGGGCTCTTTCCCCTATCTCTCCAAGTAAAACTATCGAAGGGTTAATAGGAGGAATAATATGCTCAATTTCAGTAGCAACCCTATTTGCTTTTTTACTTAATTGGCAGAATCCATTTATGATTGGCATTTTTTATGGAGTATTAGTTTCCCTTATGGCATTAGTGGGAGATTTGATTGAATCAATGATGAAAAGGGATGCCAAAATAAAAGATTCTGGAACTTTTTTACCTGGTCATGGTGGCATACTTGATAGAATTGATAGTTATATATTTACCCCTTCAGTTGTTTATTATATTATTATAATTTTGAAGTTTTTTAATTAATTATTTTTAATTAATTAGAAAGTATTACTTTTAGTTGTAAAGCTATATTTATTATTTGATTTTTTATATTACAACTATTAATTTAAATGTTTTTATTTAAGGTAGAAATATCTTTTTTGTATCCTCTAAGTATCAAGTTAAAATTTCATAATTAATAATACTATTGCTAAGAGCAAAAATAATCACAAATAATCTTGCTAGATAGAGATGGCAAATCTACATGTGGAAGGTGACCACAGTTTTTCAACCCTATAAAATTTAATTGATCTATTTGTTTTATTTTATTAATTTCTTTTTTCCCAAGGATGCGATCATTCTCACCACAAATAGTTTTAATTGAAATATTTTGCATGTATTTATATGTCCCTGCAAATCCACCACTTTTTGCAAAAGAAGCTAACGAATTTCTCCAACCAGAGCACCCTAAATGAATCGAAGCAATTTGTTCTTCCCTTGGGCCAACACTTTTATCTGGATAAGCAAAAGCTTGCCTACAAAGACTTTTTCTTACTTGAGATAATCCTAAAAAGGACGCCCCAATCTGGTTTAAAGGGAAAGGAATATTTTTGGATTCTCCAAACAATCCTGCTGGAGATAAGAGAATTATCTTATCAATCAGATCTGGGATTTCCTTCGCTAAGTTAATCGCTACCGATCCTCCCATAGAGGCGCCTACAATCATTAACTTATTACTTAATTTTAAAGTATTAATAATATCTAGAAGATTAGAAATTATTTTATGGGGATTATATTGATCTGAAGCAATCCTAGGAGTAAATCCAAATCCCAATAAATCAGGAATTATTAATTGGAATTTATTTTTTAAAAATGGATATATTCTCCTGAATTCGAGGAAACTACTATCAAATCCATGTAAGAAAAGTATAGGTTGCCCAGTTCCTCCTATAACAACTGGAAAATCAGAAGAATTCCATTTTTTGTTAAGTTTTATCCAATTAACATCATTAGATATATTTATCCCTAATGGATCATGTAGAGATTTTTTAACTTTTTCAAAATATTCAATATTCAGCTTATTAAAATCATAATAAATATTCTTATTCAAAGTATTTATGATATTTTAATTTCTTTTCTTTCAAAATTTGTAATGGTATCCTTTATATCTTGCTGACTAATTTTAAAAGGTAAAAAATGAATCTCAGATTTATCCCTGCATGTAAATTCGGCAATTTTTTGTAAATTGTTATTTTCAAAAACATTTATCCCTAATTCGGAGATAGTAGTTGGTAAATTCAATTTCTTCATTAAGACGAGTAACTGTTTTATAGTTTGATTAGCTAACTTATTATTATTTTTAGTTTCTTCTAATCTTAGTTGCAACAATATTCCAACTCCAACAATTTCGCCATGTAATGGCTTATTAGTAGTAACTATCTGTGTAATAGCATTATGAAAAGCATGCGCAGCTGCTGTTCTACACTTTTGTCCTCCAATTCCTCCAATTAGTCCAGCAGTAATTGAACACCCCTCTACAACATTGGTCCAAGCTACATTATGAACAGACTGGTTATTATAAGCACTTTCTCCATCAATGAGTAATTGATCTCTTAAGACTCTTGATATTTGAATTGATTGTTGGACAAGTCCATCTTTTACTTTTGAACTAGTTAAAGAAGATTCGTACCATTTTGCCAAAGCATCAGCTATTCCACTTGCAAGTGTCCTCTTAGGAGCTGTTTTAATAAATCCATGATCTATAACCAATATTTTAGGACAAGACTTCAACTCAACATCTTTAATGAACTGCCCATTTATTGAATAAATATTTGACAATGCAGTCCAGCCTGCACAAGTAGATGCACTTAAAGGAATAGTGATAACTGGAATAGAAAGCGAATCCGCTAAGAATTTTCCCGCATCTAAAACTTTGCCCCCACCTATGGCAATAATAGAATCACAATTATTTTTGATTATACTTCTTCTTATTCTTTCAAGATCTTCAAAACAACAATCGAATTGCAAGTTGAATGAATATGTAGAAAGATTTTCTTCATTTAAATCTTTCTGAACTTGTTGCCTTAAATTATTTGTTGATGAACTTCTTCCTAATAGTAAGGGTCGCTTTGAGAGTTGTTTAATATGTGGAAGTGCCTTTAACCAGGCTCCATTTCCCCTAAATATTTTTTCTGGAGATATTAACTGCATATTGAATCAAGGGTTTAAAAATTAGCCCCAGCTAATTCTTGAGAAGATTCTTCTGAGGAAATATTTACTATAACTTTCTTATTCTCGTCAATATCAACTAAAGCTTTATCTCCATTTTTTATTCTTCCTGATAAAACTTCCTCAGCTAAACTATCCTCTAATAATCGCATAACTGCTCTTCTTAAAGGCCTTGCCCCATAAGCAGGATTATATCCTTCTTCAACAAGCCTTTCTTTAAATGATTCAGTGACATCTAATTTTATGCCCTTCTCGTTTAATCGAGAAAAAACTTCTTTTAACATTATTTCAGCAATATCTTTAACTTCATTTTTAGTTAATTGCCTAAAGACTATTATCTCATCTAGTCTGTTTAAAAATTCTGGTCTAAAATATTGTTTTAACTCCTCGTTTACTAGTGATTTTATCCTGTTGTATTGACTATCTTCAACTGTATCTCCTGAGAATTCGAAGCCTAAACCTCCGCCACCTTTCTCAATTACTTTAGAGCCAATATTTGAAGTCATTATTAAAAGTGTATTTTTAAAATCCACTGTTCTACCTTTTGAATCTGTTAATCTACCGTCTTCTAGTAGTTGTAGTAGTAAATTAAAAACGTCTGGATGAGCTTTCTCAACTTCATCAAAGAGTACTACTGTATACGGCCTTCTTCTAACTGCCTCTGTAAGTTGACCTCCTTCATTGAAACCTACGTATCCTGGAGGAGATCCAATTAACTTACTGACTGTATGCCTTTCCATAAATTCAGACATATCTAATCTGATCATGGCTTCTTCACTACCAAAGAAATATGAAGCTAAAGATTTAGTTAATTCGGTTTTTCCAACGCCAGTAGGTCCCGAAAAAATAAAACTTGCAATAGGTCTATTCGGATTTTTTAATCCGACTCTAGCTCTTCTAATAGCTCTTGATACTGCTTTAACAGCCTCATCTTGACCTATCAACCTTTGATGTAACGTCTCTTCCATATTAAGAAGTTTGACTGACTCAGTTTCTGTTAATTTCTGAACAGGAACTCCAGTCCAAGAAGCAACTATATGAGCAACATCTTCTTCACTTACAAGAGGATTTTGAATAATAATTGAACTATCTTTTGTACTTTCTGCAGGGTTATTTATATCATTTTTTTCTGAACTTTCTTTTTTGTTTTCTAAAAGCTCTTTTATTTTCGCAGACAATTCAATTTCTTTTTCTCTTAGCTGACCAGCTTGATCGAAATTTTGATCTCTTACTGATTCTTCTTTTTGTTTTTGAACTTGCCTTAATTCTTTATCAATTTGTTTTGCTTCAGGAGGGAGTTTAGAATTAATTAATCTTACTCTACTTCCAGCCTCATCTATAAGATCTATAGCTTTATCTGGTAAAAACCTATCAGAAATATAGCGATCACCTAAATGAGCTGCTGCCTCTAAAGCTTCATCAGTAATTTTTAAGCGATGATGTTGCTCGTAGCGTTCCCTTAAACCCTTTAAAATTTCAATCGTATCTTCAATCGATGGCTCTCCAACCATTACCGGTTGAAATCTCCTTTCTAGAGCAGCATCTCTTTCAATATGCTTTCTATATTCATCAAGAGTTGTAGCTCCTATACATTGAAGCTCTCCTCGGGCTAAAGCTGGTTTTAATATGTTTGCAGCATCAATTGCACCCTCAGCAGCTCCTGCCCCGATTAGAGTATGAACCTCATCGATTACTAATATGACGTTGCCGGCGGTTTTAATTTCTTCCATTATTTTTTTAAGTCTTTCTTCAAATTCGCCTCTATATTTTGTTCCTGCTACAAGTAGTCCAATATCAAGAGTCAAAACTCTCTTATCTTCAAGAATATCAGGGATTTCTCCCAATTGAATTCTTTGTGCTAATCCTTCGGCTATAGCTGTTTTTCCTACTCCAGGCTCACCAATAAGAACAGGATTATTTTTAGTTCTTCTACCTAATATTTGAATAACTCTATCTATTTCAGCATATCGTCCAACAACAGGGTCGAGTTTTGATTCACTTGCCAGTTTCGTTAAGTTTGTACCAAATTCGTCAAGAGTAGCTGTTTTTAAATTCCCTTTGTTTGAAGAACCTCCTGAACCAACTTCAGCAGTTTCTCCGAGCATTCGTATTACTTGAGTTCTAACTTTCGTTAAATCTATGCCAAGATTTTCTAAAACTCTTGCCGCAACTCCTTCACCTTCCCTGATTAAACCCAAAAGTAAATGTTCTGTACCTATGTAATTATGACCTAGTTGGCGTGCTTCTTCCAGAGACAATTCTAAGACTCTTTTAGCTCTAGGGGTAAAAGGAATTTCAACTGCTACAAATCCTGAACCTCTACCTATTATTTTTTCGACTTCTATTCTTGAATCTTTTAAATTTACACCCAGTGATTTAAGCACTTTTGCGGCTACTCCAGTCCCCTCTCCAATTAAACCTAAAAGAATTTGCTCTGTTCCAACAAAATTATGTCCAAGCCTTCTAGCTTCTTCTTGAGCAAGCATAATGACTTTGATAGCTTTTTCTGTAAATCTTTCAAACATTGAAGGTTTAATTTCTTACTAATAACCTACCAGTATTAAGTCAATTTTGTGTTCAGAATGAGCTTTTGTGAATACCCAAAAGTATAAATTAGACATTATAAATTTACCTTATTGATGATATAGCAGCTTATTAAAGTGATTTCAAGGATTCTGGTTATCCGCACAAATTTTTTTATAATAATTATTTTATGAATAATTTTTCTTTTAAAACAGCATCAGCACCATCCTTATAATAGTTTTTTCTTCTTCCAACAGTTAAAAAATTAAATTTATAATAAAACATCTCAGCAATTGAATTAGTTTCCGAAACCTCTAACAATAATTTTTTTATATTTAGTTTTTCACATTCTTTTATCAAATAGGCCATTAGACAACTGCCATAACCTTTTCGACGAAATTTTTGTTTTATTGAAAAATAATTTATTTGAGCTTCGTCAATTATTATTTGAATCACATAAATTCCAATTATTTTCTTCTTTAATAGCATTGCAACTACTTTGATACCTCTTTTATTAAACTCACTTTGCCATTGTTTTTTTGTCCATAAACAAATTGTATCTGCATCTAATTCATAACATAAATCAAAATCTTTTTGATCTATTTCTTCAATTGAAATCATCGAACTAAATATTATTTTTTTGATAGTTTTTAAGATTTAATTTATTATAATTGTTCTGAAAGTTGTAGAATGAAAAGATAAGAGAGTTCACCATGAATGTAAAAAAATCATTCTTAGAAAATAAAATAGATGCAAACAGTCCTAATAAAAATATAGTTCCTGTTACAACGACTATTGACGGTGATAATAAGTTAACTATTGGTGGTTGTTCCTTAGATGATTTAGCAAGAAAATACGATTCGCCCCTTTATGTGTTGGATGAGATTACTTTGAGAAATTCCTGTAGGGCATATAAAAAAGCATTAGAAAAATATTATCCAGGAGCATCACTCCCTATATATGCATCCAAAGCAAATAGTTCGATATTTATGAGTAATTTAATTGCCTCAGAGGGGTTTGGACTCGATGCCGTTTCAGAAGGAGAATTATTGACGGCTTTAAGAGGTGGGGTTCCTAACGAAAAAATTGTTTTTCATGGAAATAATAAATCTGATCAGGAGATTGAATTTGCGTTAAAAAATAAGATCAAAGTAATCGTTGATAATAACCATGATTTAAAAAGAATGGAAGAGATATCTAATTCCTTTAATTACGATATAGAAATAATGGTTAGATTTACACCTGGAATAGAATGTCATACTCATGAATACATTAAAACAGGTTCCTTTGATAGTAAATTTGGATTTGGAATCGAATCATTAAGTAAACTATTCGAAGTTATAAGCAAAACTAAACATATTAAATTAACAGGATTACATGCTCACATTGGTTCTCAGATTTTTGAACTAGATCCTCATAATGACCTTGGGAAAATAATGGTAAGTGTTATATTACAAGCTAAAAAATTTGGTCACAACATAAAAGAACTAAATGTTGGTGGTGGCCTAGGAATTAAATATACTGAGGAAGATGATCCTCCTTCTATTGACGAATGGATTAAAACAGTATCATTATCTGTCGTAAAAGCTTGTAATAAAAATAACTTAAACTTACCTATACTTATGTGTGAGCCAGGAAGATCAATAGTTTCAACAGCAGGCGTAACTATATACAAAATTGGTTCATTTAAAGAAGTTCCGGGGATAAGGACATACTTATCTGTAGATGGAGGAATGAGTGATAATCCAAGACCAATTACATATCAATCAAATTATTCTGCTTGTTTAGTAAAAAATCCTTTAAATAGTATTTCTAAAAATAAATATACAGTTGCAGGAAAGCATTGTGAATCTGGAGATGTATTATTTAAGGAACTTGAACTTGGTGATTGCCAAACAGGGGACTTGATATGTGTTTTTGGCACTGGCGCATATAATAATTCTATGAGTTCTAACTATAATAGGATTCCAAAACCTGCTGCTATTTTAGTCTGCAATGGAGATGCAGAGATTATCCAGAAAAGAGAAAGTCCACATGATCTTCTAAAATATGATGTCCTTCCTGATCGCTTTATTAAATAAAATTAGGTACATTTAATATAATTTAAATTTAAATGTGAATTTTTTGGGGTTTATAAACTTAAAATTTTTACTTGATGTACTATTTGCGCTTGGATTTGGACTTTTATTATTTTCAAGAGTTAAAGAACAAAGAACACTATGGTTGCTAAGAGGATATTTATTTTTAGTTTCTTTTGCTTGGTTTATCCAAAGATATGCATATCTTCCTCTAACTTCAAAATTAATTGATGCAGTTGTGCTTGCTTGCTCTCTGTCTTTGGCCATCCTATGGCAGGGTGAACTTAGACGATTAATGGAATTACTTGGAACTGGAAGGCTAGCTGTATTACTAGGCAACCCACCTAAAGAATTCAGAGCGACATCTACGACAGTAAACCAATTGGTTGATGCATCAGGAAAGCTATCACAGAATAGAAAAGGAGCTTTAATAGTTGTAGATTTAGGAAGCGATTTAAGACCAGAAGATTTTTTATATTCAGGTATAAAGATTGAAGCTCAATTGTCTACAGATCTTTTAATAAATTTGTTTGCAACAGACACCCCCTTACATGATGGAGCAGTTTTAGTAAAAGGTAATAAAATAATTTCAGCGGGAGTAATATTACCTCTATCAAGACAAGGTATTAGTAGATATGGAACAAGACATCTTGCGGCATTAGGCATTACAGAAAGATTTGACAGATGTATTTGTATTGTTGTCTCTGAAGAAACAGGCACCTTATCATTAGCTAATCAAGGAAAACTCGAAAGACCCATTACAAGTAGCAGATTACAAGAACTTCTTATAACGTTGGTAGGTAATCAGAATATATCAGGGATTCCAAAATCATCTACGAACAAAACTAATTCGTTCCAAAAAATAAATACAAATGATACTATTACAATTGAAAAGAATTTAGATAAACAAAATCCCATCCAAGATTAGCTTATGAGATTAAGTAACTCAAAAACAGAAAAAGAAAATACAAATTTGGCTAATGAATTAGATAAGGAAAGAATTCCAGAACACATAGCAATCATTATGGATGGGAATGGAAGATGGGCTATAAAAAAGGGGTTACCTAGATCATTTGGGCATAATAAGGGTGTTAGTGTTTTAAAGGAAATTATTAAGATATCTAAGAAAATACATTGCAAAGTACTAACAGTTTACGCCTTTTCAACGGAGAATTGGTCTAGACCGGAAAAAGAGGTTGATTTTCTTATAAATCTGTTTGAAAAAGTCTTGAAAAAAGAAATTTCTAAGCTTCATCAAGAATCAATAAGAATTAACTTCATTGGAGATTTATCTCCTTTCCCAGAGTCATTAAAATTAATAATAAATAATTCAGAAAATCTTACTAAAGAAAATAAAAATTTCATATTAAATGTTTGTCTAAATTACGGAGGTAGACAAGAAATATTAAAAGCTACTAAAAAAATAGCAATCAAATCTTCCTCCGGTAAAATAAAACCCAGTGACATAGATGAAAAATTATTTAATTCTGAACTATTAACTAATGGGATTAAGGATCCTGAATTACTAATAAGAACTAGTGGTGAAAAAAGGATAAGTAATTTTCTTTTATGGCAATTGGCTTATTCTGAAATTTATATAACTGATGTACTATGGCCTGATTTTACAGAGGTTGAATTTTTAAAAGCAATAAAAGATTATCAATCGAGGAATAGGCGTTTTGGAGGTATAGAATCATTATCAAATGAATCTTTTAAAGATTCTTACTTTTCTTCCCTAAGTAAAAATGATTAATTCAGATAATCAGAAATTTAGCGAAATTAGATTTGATTGGGAAAGAGACGAGATTTTGGAAATATTAAATTACCCATTAATAGATTTAATGTGGGAAGCTCAAGTTATTCATAGAAGATTTAATCAATATAAAGTTCAATTAGCCTCTCTTTTCAGTGTAAAAACTGGCGGGTGTGAAGAGAATTGTTCTTACTGTAGTCAATCAATTTATAGCTCTAGTCAAATAAAGAGTCATCCTCAATTTGAAGTTGAGGCTGTTTTAAATAGAGCGAAAACAGCAAAAAAAGAAGGTGCTGATAGGTTTTGTATGGGTTGGGCTTGGAGAGAAATTAGAGATGGCAAACCTTTCAACTCAATGATAGAAATGGTTAAAGGTGTAAAAGAACTTGGAATGGAGGCATGTGTAACCGCGGGGATGCTCACAGATGAGCAGGCCTTGAAACTTGCAGATGCTGGACTAACGGCATACAACCATAATCTCGATACGAGTCCTGAATACTATAAAAACATTATTACGACAAGAACCTATCAGGATAGACTAGATACTATTAAAAGAGTAAGAAATGCAGGAATAAATGTATGTTGCGGTGGAATAATAGGTTTAGGAGAAAATAATGGAGATAGAGCATCTCTATTAGAAGTGCTCTCAAACATGAATCCTCACCCTGAAAGTGTCCCCATCAATTCTCTAGTAGCTATAGAAGGAACAGGTTTAGAGGAGAAAAAAGAAATTGATTCTACTGAGATGATAAGAATGATCGCTACTGCTCGAATTCTTATGCCAAAAAGCAAAATAAGATTAAGTGCTGGAAGAGAGAACTTAACTAGAGAAGCTCAGATTCTTTGTTTTCAATGCGGAGCAAACTCTATTTTTTATGGAGATGAATTACTGACAACTTCAAATCCATCATTTCAAGAAGACAGAAAATTACTTAGGGATGTAGGGGTTTTATTTAATAAAGATTTTGAATATTGTGATAAAACTGTTTCTTCAGTATGAGTAATAGTATTTATAAAATAGTTTCGCTTTATTCTTTTTTCTCATTTCAAGAAAATTCAATAATTGAACTCAAAGAAAACTTATTTAGTATTGAGAAAAATAATGACATTTCTGGCCTATTAATAATTGCGAGAGAGGGTCTTAACGGAACGATTTGTGCTGAAGAGAGCATTATTGAAAATATCCTAGACTTAATCAAAAACATTGTTGGAATTAACGAATTAAACATTAAAGTAAGTTATTCAAAAAAGAAAATTTTCAAAAAATTAAAAATTAAAATTAAAGAGGAAATAGTAACTATGGGTATCCCTGAAATAAATCCATCAAAAGATGCTGGAACTTATATTGATTCATTTCATTGGAATAAATTAATTAAAGATCAAAATACAATTGTCATTGATACTAGAAATCATTACGAAGTTTCTATAGGAACTTTTAATAAGTCAATCAATCCAAATATGGAAAACTTCAGAGAGTTCCCTAAGTGGGTAGATGAAAATTTAGAAAAATATTTAGGAGACGAAGATTCTAGAAATATTGCTATGTTTTGTACTGGAGGTATTAGATGTGAAAAAGCTACTAGCTTATTAAAAAAGAAAGGTTATAAAAAAGTCTTCCATTTGCAAGGCGGGATACTTAAATACCTTGAAGATATTTCAAAGGAAGAAAGCCAATTTGAGGGAGAATGTTTTGTTTTTGATAAAAGAGTAGCTTTAGATCACGAATTAAAAAAAGGTTCCTACTCAATTTGTCATGCGTGTGGGATGCCAATTTCTATAGAAGATCAAAAGAATAAGGAATATCTAGAAGGTATTCAATGTCATTTTTGTGTAAACAAATTTAGTGATAATGATAGAAAAAGGTTTGAAGAAAGGCAAAAGCAAATAAATAAATTAAAAGATAAAAATCATAAAGTTCAAAAGGATTAATTGACAATATTATGAAAGTAAAAGATTTACAAAATATTGCATTTTCCTTAGGGCTAGTTATAAAAATACAAGTAAGAGAAACTCTTGGATTATGTTTTTTTAAAATTGTTGTGGCGGAACAAAGAGACAATATCGTAAAGATTTGGGGAGAGATGAAAGGTTGGACTTACTTTAATAAGCAGGGTATTCAACTTGATACATTAAGGATCCTGAGTCACTCTCCTCCTTTTGTTTCGGAATTAATATGGGCATCAACAATGGCTTGGGCTATCGAAATGAAAGTTAGTAACAAAGCGCGATTATTAGCCATTTATGATACGGAAGGCTATAGTAAAAAACTTGTGAGATACTTTAAGATTATTGGATTTAAAGTTGTAAAAGAGGTTGGTTCTAGTCCAGTAGACCTTTTTTTAAGATTAATTTGGGGAGGTGCGGGAACACTAATGAAAGGAGACTGTTCTTATGTATTAAACAAAATTGAAAAAAAATTTCTTTAATTGAAAAAGTTTAACCAGCGTGATAACTACTTCTAACTAAGGGGCCACAAGATACTTTATTAAACCCTAATTTCTTACAAAAACTTGTTAGATATTCAAACTCTTTTGGTTCCCAATATTTCTTAACGGATAAATGCTTTAATGAAGGTCGTAGATATTGTCCAATCGTAATTTGATCACAATTAACTTTTTTTAGATCAAGAATCGTAGTTTCAATTTCCTCTAATGTTTCTCCTAAACCTAACATTATTCCTGATTTTGTCTGAATATTAGGAGCAATAGACTTTGCTTTTTCTAATAAGCTTATTGAATTTTTATAGTTAGCACCTCTTCGAACTTCTTTTTGAAGCCTTTCAACAGTTTCAAGATTATGATTAAAACAAACTGGCCTTTGTTCTAGGATCTTTTTAAGTCTATCTTTTTGAAGTTTATCGTTATCTTCAAAATTTTTTCCACCTCCCCATAAATCAGGGGTAAGAACTTCTACTTGAATTTTTGGGTTAATTTTTCTAATCTGATAAATCGTTGAGACAAATAAATTAGCTCCATGATCGTGGAGATCATCTCTGGCTACTGATGTTAATACTACATATTTTAAATTTAAAGTTTTCACGGCTTCTGCAACTTGAATACTTTCATATTTATTTATTTCACTAGGTTTACCTTTGCTTACCTGGCAGAAAGCACAGGCACGAGAACAAATTGATCCTCCAAGTAAAAAAGTAGCAGTCCCTGAGGCATAACATTCGGCCCTATTAGGACATCTCCCTTCTTCACAAATTGTATGTATGTTTGACCGCTTTATGAGTCTTTGGATATTCTCAAATTCTGATGCTTTACTAATAGGGAATTTTATCCAAGAAGGAAGCCTTAAAATTTTTTCTACCTTAATCTGATTTTTATTTTTCATTTTTAAATTAATTTTGTTCTTCCTTCTAACGCTCTTGCTAAAGTAACTTCATCAACATATTCAAGTTCACTTCCCATAGGAAGCCCATAAGCAATTCTAGTAACCTTAGTAAAAGGAGATAGTAATTTACCAATATAAAGACTTGTAGTATCTCCTTCAACACTTGGAGTAAGAGCCAATATTATTTCATCAATATCTGATTTACTTACTCTCTCCACTAGACTTCTGATCTCTAACAATTCTGGACTAATTGAATCCATAGGAGAAATCAACCCCCCAATTACATGATAAGTACCTTTAAACTCCCTTGATCGCTCTAAAGCAAGTAAATCTTTAGTTTCTGCTACTACGCAAATTATTTTTTGATTCCTATCAGTATTTCTACATATTTCACATTCTTCTTCTGAAGTTAAATTAAAACACTTTTTACAATGGCCAACATTACTATGTGCCTCTAATAATGCTTTAGAAAAATCTCTAATACTACTTTCAGGTTGTTTTAAAATAAATAATGCCAATCTTTGAGCTGTTCTTGGACCTATTCCTGGAAATTTCTCAAAATGACCAATTAATTTTGAAAGTGGTTTGGTAAAAGTTATCAAGATTAAATTTCTTCTAGAAACAATTTAGACGCATATTTTAAAATTGGATATATTTGTTTGCTTTTAATGTCTTATTATATTTCTAGTTTATAATTCCTAACAAAATGAAAAATATGAAAATTTACCCTATTAAAAATTTATTATTAATAATATTATGTTTTGCATTAAGTGCATGCAGTGGAGGAATAAATGCAGGATTAGAGGCGTATCAGAGTCCTGATGGGAGATATGCCTTTTTATATCCAACAGGTTGGACAAGAGTAAAAGTAGATGGAGGGCCTGAAATTATTTACCACGATCTAATTAATAGTAATGAGACTTTAAGTTTGGTGATATCAGATGTAAATAAAGAAGTCGAATTAGAGCAATTAGGGGATCCAACAGAAGTTGGACAAACATTAATAACTAAAGTCATTGCACCTGAGGGTTCAGGAAGATCAGTAAAACTTATTGATGCAAACAAAAGAGAAGCATCTAATCATATTTTTTATGATTTAGAGTATGAATTAAATCTAAATGATCAAGATAGGCATGAACTTGCGACTGTGGTAATCGACAGAGGAACCTTATATACTTTTGCCGTAGGTACAAATGAAGAGAGATGGAACAAAGTTGATGGTATGTTTACTAATGTTATCGAGTCTTTTAACTTCTTAATTTAGTTTTTGAAGAGATATTTTCTAAATACCTACTTGAACATTCCATAAGTCTGAATATACATTCTTGTTATTTAGCAAAAGCTCATGTCTTCCGCTTTCAATAATTTTGCCCTTATCTATAACAATAATATTATCAGCGTTTTTAATAGTACTTAATCTATGAGCTATGACTATAGTTGTTCTTTCTTTAGTTATTTTGGATAATGATTTCTGAATTAAAACCTCTGTCTCGTTATCGACTGAAGCAGTAGCCTCATCTAAGATCAATATAGGAGCGTCTTTTAAAACAGCTCTCGCCAGAGCTATTCTCTGACGTTGACCTCCTGAAAGTCTTTGTCCTCTTTCCCCAACGATTGTTTTATAACCATGGGGTAATTGTTGAATAAATTTATGGGCTTCAGCAATCTTAGATGCTTTTACTATATCTTTAATTTTTGGACTGGTTGCTCCATAGGCAATATTTTCTTCAACAGTTCCATGAAATAAATAAGTTTCTTGACTTACCAGAGAAATGCATCTTCTTAAATCTTTTAAATTAATATCCTTTATTGGAATGTTATCCAGAGATATTAAACCTTCATTACTATCATAAATTCTTAGAAGAAGTTTAATAATTGTACTTTTGCCAGAACCAGTTAAACCAACAATTCCTAATGTAGAGTTATTCTGAATTTCAAAATTTATGTTTTTTAATGTTGATTCTCTACCTGGATAATTAAAATTTACATTTTGAAAACGAACATTGCCTTTTATCTCTTTAGAGGCAATTTTTATTTTGCCATCTCTTATTTTTATAGGGGTATCTATAAGATCTATTACTCTATTTATTGATGCCATTGAGCGTTGAAAATCATCTAAAACATGACCTAAAGTAGTTAACGGCCATAACAATCTTTGAGTAATAAAAACTAAAAAACTATATGTTCCAACATTAAGTACCTTATTCCAGGTTTGAAAACCTCCAATAAGTAAAATTGCTATAAAAGCAAATAAAATAGCAAATCTTATTAGCGGTATAAAAGCAGATGATAATTTTATTGCTGCTTTATTGCTTCTTTGATATGCAAGACTTTCTTTATTTAATCTATTAAACTCCCAATTCTCTTTTGTAAAGCTCTTTATCGTAAGTATCCCACTTAAATTATTATTTAATCTCGAAGCTAAAAGACCTGCTTTATTCCTAACATCTTTATATTTTGGAGAGAGCTTTCTTTGAAATCTTATTGATCCAAGAAATATTAAAGGGATAGGTAAGAATGCAAAAAATGCTATTTTTGGCGCGACAAGAATCATTGTTCCACCAATAATTAAAACCGTAATAAATAATTGAATAAGTTGATTAGCTCCTTGATCAAGGAACCTTTCAAGTTGATTTACATCATCATTTAAAATCGACAGAAGTCTACCAGTATTATCATTATCAAAAAAAGCCATATCTAGTTCTTGTATATGCTTATAAGCCTTTATTCTCAATTTATGTTGTGATATTTGGGCTAAATTTCTCCATAAAACTGAATATAAATATTCAAAAAAAGATTCTGCTGACCATACTATCCCAGAAGCGAATGCAAGAAAAATTAATTGATTTGGAACTTCTTTTATACCGAAACTAGCAATCCAAGAATTCTGCTCTTTAACTACAATATCAACAGCAAGTCCAATAATTACTGGTGGAGCTAAATCTAAAATTTTATTAATTATCGAACTTAAAAAAGCAAAAAAAATTAGACTCCTTTCATCTTTTAAATTCAGATAAAGCCTAATTATAGGATTTTGATTATTTGCAGATCTCATTATAGTTTTATTAAAAATTAAATTTTTGCTTAGTTTCTAACTTACATTTATCAATTGAATTTTGATGACTTGTACTATTTAAAAATTCCTTTAGATAGCAATCACAAGTATCTTTAGCAATTTTTTCGTCATAATTTAAATTGGCTTTTGATATTTCCACTTTAAAACTTTCAATACAAAATAAATTTATAATTGAATTATTTTCTGTTTCAGCTAAATATTCAGAATTTAAAAATCCCAACAAAAGAAAAAAACTTCCTAAAACAAAATGTTTTGTAATAGACCTCATTACCAAAACTTAATTCCGTATTCTTAAATTTTTTAATTTATTCCTCACTTCACCATGCAAATCTCTTGGTAAATCAACCAAGCTGTAGTCATTAAATATTTGTATCTTTCCAATAGATCTTCCACTAATATTAGTAGAAGTACAAATAGAAGAAATAATATTTGCTACTCTAACTCTATCCATTTTACCAAAATTAAATTTGTAGGTTTCAAAAGAATCATTTTGATAATTATTTCTTCTATTTGTATTTCTCATACGATTATTTCCATTTCTATTTGATCTATTACGATCGGAATTGTTTTGTCTATAAAGCCAAGACTCATCTTCGTTAATAAAAAAGGATTTATTACCTATTGCTAAATTAATAGCTGCCATTGCTATATTTGAATCTTCCATAGAATGCTTTTCTCTTAAGGTATCAAGAATATCGATCATCAAGGCTTTTTTTTCTTCATTATTTTCTTGATCTAAAGAGCTTTCATTCAAATTTGTTATTAATTTCCCCATTCTTTTTTCATTAATTATTTTATTATTTGGTATCTCAATTTCTTCAATTTTATTTCTTGTTGAATTTTCCAAGTTCCTAAGAAAATGTCTTTCTCTTTGATTTACAAATAAAATTGCTTCCCCAGACCTTCCTGCTCTCCCTGTTCTACCTATTCTATGAGTGTATGTTTCCTTATCAAAGGGGAAATCGTAATTAATAACAAGTTTAATCCTTTCAACATCTAGGCCTCTAGCAGCGACATCAGTGGCAACAAGAATATCAATAAATCCTTTTTTTAATCTATCAACTGTATTTTCTCTTTGATTTTGTGGAATGTCACCATTAAGAACAGCCACACTATGTCCTGAGTTTTCGAGAGCTTCCGCAATTGAGGTAGTAAGTAATTTAGTCCTCACAAATATTATTACTCCTTCATTCGTAATTTCTAATATTCTTTTTAGAGCATCTAATTTATGGTGCCTTTGAACATTGATATATCTTTGAGTAATTAATTGAGTTTCTTTCTTAACGCTTTTAATAAGTATTTCGGCTGGTTCATTTAGATATTTTTTTGCTATGTTTCTTATCTCATTTGGCATTGTTGCAGAGAACAAAACCATTTGTTTATTTTCTGGAAGTTTATCTATGATCCATTCAATATCTTCAAGAAATCCCATTTTTAACATTTCATCTGCTTCATCAAGAACAAGACAACTTATGTTATTTATTTTAAAAGTTCCTTGTCTTATATGATCCATTATTCTTCCAGGAGTTCCGACAACAATGTCTGTCTTTCTTTTTAGTGATGAGATTTGATTCCTAAAATCAGTACCTCCATATATTGCTAATGTCCTTAAATTGGTTGATTCAGCACTGTAACTTTTAAAAGAATCTGCTACTTGAGTAGCTAACTCTCTTGTTGGAGTCATAACCAAAACTTTAGCGTTTGATTCTTTATTATTTTCAAGCTTTTCTATTAATGGGAGAGCAAAGGCGGCAGTTTTACCTGTACCAGTTTGAGCTTGTCCTAACAAATCTCTTCCAAGCATTAATTCTGGAATTGCTGCTTTTTGTATAGGTGTAGGAGTTTTGTATCCTTTACTTTCTAATGAATTTAATATTAATTTATTAAACCCAAAGCAAGCAAATCCATTATCAATATCTTTTTCTTTATGAGAACCCTCATCTTCGAGAACTTCTGTTTTTTTTTCTGATTCAATTGAATGAACATTAGGGATATTTTCTACCCCAAAATTATCATCCTTTTTTTCTACTAATTGATTGTCTTTATTTGAAGCCATTAAAATGCCTGATTATCTACTGATCAGGCATTCAACATTTATC
This sequence comes from Prochlorococcus sp. AG-679-K21, assembly GCA_003208885.1. Lineage (GTDB taxonomy): Bacteria > Cyanobacteriota > Cyanobacteriia > PCC-6307 > Cyanobiaceae > Prochlorococcus_A. The sequence continues at coordinate 30,649 of QCUP01000005.1, forward strand.
TAAAGAATCTTAAATTGTTGACTAGCCTTTCAGAGCCGAAATACTAATCTAACATCTGGAGGTAAAGATAACTCTGATTTCTCGAAATTAAAACTTAATTCAAAAAATAAATGTCCAGAAAATTCTTTGCTCTTGTAATTGCAGTATAGAGTAATCTCTTCTCATAACTATCTCTAAAAAACATTAATTTATTATCATCTTCTAGGTCTTCCTTGTACTTATTAATTTGAGATTTTTGAGTCCACAAAATACTTACTTTTTTAGATTCGCTTCCTTGTGATTTATGAATTGTGATAGCTATTGCTGGCACGACCTTATCAAGAGTTGATGGCTCAATTAAATCAACGACAAGCTCATTACTTTCATTAAATTTCCTAAATAGAAATTTTCGGTTTTCATTTTTTCCTATCAAAACTCCAATATCTCCATTTGAAATTCCTAGTTCGTTATTATTTTCAGTACACATTATAGGAATTCCTTCTTCAAGGTTAATAAAATCATAGGGTTTTTTCTGGCCTAAAACGACATCATTTATATTCTCAACACTCCATGTCCCAGTATTCTTCTCACAAAGGATAAGATGACTTTTTAAATCTGTAAAAATATTATTTATTAAGTCTTTTTCATGGCTCATCAAATCTACAATTGAATTTTGATGGAAATATTCTTTTTTACTTAAGTTTGATGTTGAAGTGTTTAATTTATTTATATAAACTTCAATTTCATGTAATAGAGCTAGAGGAATATTTTTATTATTGCTTTTTAAAATATTAACTTCTTTTGATTTTTTATCGTTTTCTAATTCTTTGATCTTTGTCTGAAATAAGGAATTTTTAGTACTAAAAATAAGATTACTAAGTAATTCAATATCCCCACTATTTCTATAAGTTTTATTGAGATTAACTATACAAGATTTAATTAACTTATTATCAGAAGATTCGAATAAATAATTCCAAATAGAAGAATTTTTTACTGGGGGTAATTGATTTCTGTCGCCAACAAGGATTATTTTACAATCTTTAGCTAATAAATCTAAAATTAATTCAATAATATCAATGTTAACCATTGACATTTCATCAATAATAAATATATCTAATTCCTTTAATTTAAATTTTAATTTAATAGCTTTATGTTTAGAATTAAAAATCCATTTATGTAAAGTTTGACATTCTATTTGATCCAAACTTTTACTAAAAATAATATCTTTATGTTCATTAAGAGATTCTTTTAGTCTAGAGGTGGCTTTTCCAGTAGGTGCTGCGAGTCCTATATTTAAAAAACGGTCACTTTTTAAAGAATGTAATATAAAATTTATAATTAAAGTTGTTTTACCTGTTCCTGGCCCTCCTTGCAGAAATACTAAATTTGAACTTTTTAAAATATTTTTAATTTGATGTAGTTTATTATCATCATTTGTTTTTAGTGGAATTTTATCTATTTTTTTTAAAAAGATATTTTCAACTCTATTTATCTTTCCCGACCATTTTGCTAGTGACAATTTTCTATCACTTAATACGAATGGAGAATTAATGGAGTTTAATAATCCTAAATCCTTGAGAACTTTTAAATGTTCATTAGGCCATCCACCTTTTAATAAATCAAATAATATTAACCTTTTATCAACTTCAACAATAGTTTCACCATTTTTCTCAAATTCTAATAATATTTTTAAAGTATCTTTTACGAAATCTCCATACTTTATTTCATTAAATCCAAAAATATTCTGGAGAAGATTAAATATATGATTATATTGAAATTCTTCAATATCCAAATTAGTATTATTCATTTTAAAAAAGTTTATCTAAATAATTAATTCTATTTATAGGTGCCTGCCCAATAAAAACACCGGGAGAAATATTTTTCTCAACTGATTTTTCAAATAACTTTGTGTCAGGCAATCCCTTTAAAAATATATAAACATATCCTCCAAGATGAAGATCAGGTTGATAATTTTTTAATCTCCACTTTAATAATCTATGTAATGCCAATAGATAAAGATGAGATTGCAATGGGTAATGATGTTTAATCATTTCTTCTTTCATATTTTCATAGTTATAGTTTCTAGGTAAACAATCACTATTTTCGCTCCCAGAAATAAAATTACTTTTCCAATCGATTACCCACCATTTACTATCCTCTATCTTTTTTCCTATAGGGACTACACAGTCAATACAGCCTGAATGAAAACCTTTATTTAGAATTTGTAGATCATTTATTTTTTTTGAATAGCTTTTTCCAAATTCAAATTCTTGATCCAAAAGAAAGCATTTAGAAATATCATATGAATTAATATTTTTCCCACTATAAGAAAGTGTTAAGTTATACTTAACCTCTTTAAGAATATTATTTGAAGAGATATCAATTAATTTTTTATTTAGTAATTTCCTTCCCAGCGAGACATTTATGATGCGAGATATACCCTCTCTTACTTTTAATGCTAAAGAATTATCAATTTGAAAGAAATTTAATTCTTCAATAATTAAATCAAGTAATTTATCCGCGTTATCATTTTGAAAATCAAATCTCTCTATTATTTTATGCAAACATGTCCCAGCAATAGTTCCTTTAGGAAAATCACTTAAGGGATTGGGTAGAGTTAAGTATTTGGGATAGTTTTTTGATTTATCTAAATTAGTCTCTTGGAGATTATTAAGAATTGAGATATTGTCTTCATAATCCTTGTATTGATTGGAAGCAGAGTCTGTTTTTCTTTCTTTACGGATCCATGAAGAATAACTTGAGAAAGAAATAACTTCATCAGAAAGAATTTTTTTTGGTATTTTTGTATTAACTTTATTTATTTTCCAAAGATTATTCATTAAACCATTAATATTATATTTATTAGAAATTTCTCTAATATTCATTGCCTCTATTTTATTTTCAATTTTAGATTTATGAACATTAATATTTTCTAGATTTGGTAACAAATCATTATTAATAATATTATTTGTATTATGAATATCATTAAAGACAATAAGCTTATATTTAGCCCTGGTAAGAGCTACATATATCAATCTTTCACTTTCTTTAAATAAATCTCTTTCTTCTATTAATTTAAACTCTTCTACCTTACTGTAATTATTAGAGATATTGATATATATAGACCTATTAATATTTGATTTCCAAATTGGACCTTTTATTTTATTAGATTTATTAGAAATAATAGATAAGTAGGGACATAAAACTACTTCATATTCAAGTCCCTTACTATTATGAATTGTTGAAAGATTAATCCCATTTTGAAGATTATAATCTTTCGTAAAATAATCTTCTCCAGTACAACTCCTTAAAGAATCATCTAGTTGGTTTTGATACCACTTAAATACTTTATTTAGATTAAAGTCATTATTGATTAACTCTATTTCAATTATCTCTGACAATTGAAAAAGATTTGAGTATAAATCTGAATCAAAAATAATTGAGGATGACTTGTAATTAATAATCAATTCATTAACAAGCGTTAAAAATCCTTTCTCTCTTAATTCCAAAGACCATGAAATACATTGATTAGTTAAAATTTCAAATTTTTTACTAAGTTGAGGATCAATTAATTCAGCTAAATCTATTTCTATAAATTTAGAAGCAGCCAACAAACTTATATTCCTATATCGCCTTGGATATAATAAAGAATCAATAAAAAAGACTAATATAGAACTGGCTTCAGTATCAAAAATATTTTTTTTATTTTTAATCTGAGATGGTATGTTTAACTTTATTAATTTATTTTTTAATTCTAAACATTGAGAATTATACAAGGTAAGAATTGAGATTTTATTAATATCTATTTCTTTATTATTTGAAAGAAAACTAACTATATATTGAGGGACAAGATCTTCAATATCAACCTCTTTGCTTGAAAATTCAACAATTTCAAATACGTTCTTAAAATCAAATTTATGATTTGAACTGTTATTAAATCTAGAGTTTAAATTCTTATATTCTAGTTTTGATTCTTTAAGTCCATTTTTATATAGTTTATTAATAATATGAAGTAATTTATCTGAAGATCTAAAGTTATTTATAAGACTAAAAACTTCAATTGCATCAGATTTAGCCTCTAAATAAGTTTCAATATCTCCACCTCTAAATTTATAAATCGCCTGCTTTGGATCACCAACGCAAAGTAAAAAGTGATTTTTTGTGCAAAAGAATTTTTTTATTATGCTCCACTGAATATTATCTGTATCTTGAAACTCATCTACCAAGACACATTTAAATCTATTTTGAATATTTGAAAGACTTTTATCATTGGTAATATCTGATGCTAGATATTTATTCTCAACAGTCTTTATAAGATCATTAAAATTAAAAATAGATGAATTTTTTTTAAAGGTAATTAGTTTTATATAAGCTAGTTGGATAAATATTCTTACAAACTCGGTATAAAACCCTTCTTTTATTTTATAAATTTTATCTTGGAGTAATTTAAACCTACTAAGATCTAAACTTAGATCAAATTTAATAATTTCTTTGTTGATATTTTTATTATAAAAATATTTAAATAAAAGATCTTCATTTGAAATATCGTATAAAATTTGACTCATATCATCTGAATTAAGCCTTTTATTAATCTTTTCAATCCATTCAGTTATTTGATTAAACTTATTGTTTCTTGGCTTAGCAGAATATATCTGACTTTTGCCTCCAACTTCCTTTATTAATTTACCTAAGGAAATAAGTTGAAGATATAATTCTTCGCCACTATTATTCCATTCATCACAAAACTCTTTCCAATTTTTATATAGAAATTCTTTTAAATAAATTGATATATCAATATTCTTATATTTATTAATTATTTCAAATTTGCAAATATTTTCTTGATCAATATTTTTTAAAACTTCAAAAAAAAATGATTTATTAATTTTAGGCCCATATTTAGAACTTATTTTTTTTTGATTAACTGCAAAAATTATTTCTGGATCAAGATTTAGAAATTGATCAATCCATAAATTATTTATTATATCTTGATATAAATTATCTATATTGTTTTCAATATAAGGATCTTGCGCGGAACCAATATCTATACTAAATTCCTCTAAAATATTATTACAAAAAGCGTGAAAAGTAGTTACTTTTAGCTTATAAATAGCATTACTAAAATTATCAATATCAAATATTATTTTTTTCGGATTAGTTTCCTTTTTTTGATAGTTTTTATACCATTCTAAAAGAGTATTATCTAAATCAGGTCCATCCTGATTCTGTAAAAATAATTTAAGTTTACTGAATCTTGAAAGTATTTTATCTCTTAATTCTGAACATGTATTTTTTGTGAAACTTAATAAAAGGATTTCTTCTGGTTTAAATTTATTCTCCAATACATTTCTTAAAACTAAATGAGCCAAAGTAAAGCTTTTCCCTGTACCTGCACTTGCTTCTATTAATTTAAAATTATTATCTAATTTAATTTTATTTATATCCATATATTCTTTAGGTTAATATTTGACCTTATCGATATAAAGAAAATAATTTTTGAATTTTTTATTTAAATATTTCTCTTCCAAAATAATCTTAAATTTAATTATTAAAGAAAGACTTAATGTTAAAAATAAATGATAAAAAGATAATTTAGTTAAAAAGAAACCAAAAGAAATAAGTATTAAAGAATAATACATAGGATGTCTAATGAAACTATAAATACCTGAGGTGATTAGATTTCCATTAACTATAGGTCTTGGGAAAGGAGATAAATTACTACCTAAGTCTTTAATTGCAATTAACATAATAATTGATGAAATTATGATAAGTAAGAAGCCCAATAAAATAAAAATAATATTAACTTGCATTATTTCATTCTTAGGAAGAAATTCCAATTTAATAAAATGAAGAATAATAATAAAGAACTGCAAAATAACAAGGAATATTTCATATGGAGTCTTAAGAAATCTAGTCAACTGAAATTTAGACATTATTTATTTTTGAATGCTTCAAATAAAGGGCCATATAATCTGAATGATAAATCATCAAATTCTTTATTTCCAAAAAAGAAATCTCCTTCTTTTATATTTCCAAAACACATTTGAATTACACTATTATCTCTTTCTCCTTTAGTAAAAGTTTTATTTCCTGTCCATCTATCTGAAAAAGCTTTTTTCTCATTTTTCAGTTGCATTTTTGCTTCTACATATTTAAATGTACTTTCTGGAGGAAGAGGTAGACATTTATCAGAGTAATTCTTAAAAATATTTATATATTCTTCTAATATTTTCTTTGATTGGAGTTGCCCCGGTGATTGGAGAATTTCGGATTTATATTGATTTTCTTTTCTAAAAATTACTTTAGTCTTTGTTATCCTTTTTTTTAGAGAAGAAATAAAGAGTAATTTTATCCAAGCTTCTGACAAATATTTTAAACTAAGTTTCGAATGAATCAATTCAATTACCAAGTTATCAGAAATGAAATATTCTTCTTTATTTGAATTTGATTTAACGTAAACTCTATTAATTTTTTTTTCTCTACTCAAACTTTCAGCTAAACTTCCTAACAGATTTTTTATCTCTTTTTCTTTTGTAAAAATACTATTCCTTGGAGCAATTATTCCATTTTCAAGAAATTGTTCATATATATTCAATTTTTTTAATTCATCAATAATGTCATAATTATCAATTTCTAATTTCTGAATGACTTTTGTAACTAATTTAAATTTCTGTAAATTACTTATATACTCTTCATCTGGATGATGCATAAATATTCCTTTAGGAGAAATATTATTTCTATTGAGCCAATAAAGCTGAGGAGTTTTAAACCAATAAATTAATTCAGATAATTTGAAGTCTTTACTATCAAAAAGTTTTTCTTCCCAATCTATTTTATTTATCAAAGAATAATTACTTTTTAAAAAATAACTATTCTTAGGGTTAGCAACTTCTTGTTTCTCGTAATCAAAGTATTTGATTAACGACCTTCTTTGCTTTACAGTTAAAAAACTTTCAAAATAATTTATTAGTTCCTTAATAGGGAAGGAAATATCTAATATTTTATTATCTTTATCATTATTAACCCAAGAAACTATAAGTTGCTTTCTACAGGAAATTAATAACTCTAGGAAAAAATATTTTTCTCTATCAAAAGATGATGGGTCCCCAAGAAGGAATTTTTTAGTTAACAAATTTATATTTTCATTATTAGATAATCTTGGATAATAAATACTATTCATATTTATTAAGAAGATAATCTTACGAGGTATTAGCCTAACCTTTTCAATATCACTTAGTAGTATCTTATTTATATAAAATTGATTTTTGTACTTAAGATTATTAAAACAGGTAATTAAAATTTCTCTAAAAACATTCAAAATAATTGCTTGATCAGATATTGGAGATATTAAGTAATTATTAAGTATTCTATTTATTTCACATATATCTAAATTCAAATTCTCATTAAAATTTTTAATGTTATTAAGTATAAATTTAATCCTTTTAACCCATTCTTTATAAGAAAAACATCCTCTAAGTAAATTAATATATTGTTTTAATTGAAGTAATATTTTAACCCATTTATTTAAGTCCAAGCTTGAATTCTTAGGGCTAAATGATTTAAGTTTGGAATTATTTAAACAAAATTCTTTATCATAAATAAGACCTAAAGTAATTCTATTTATACACCACTCCAAAGTATTTTTTTCATCACCTAACCTTTCATTAGTATCTAATCCCCAATGAAAACCAACTTCATTTAGAATTAAAATAATCTCATCTTTCTCCGCAATATCAAAATCAAAAATATTCTGATTTGCTTTTTTAGAAAGAAAATATTCTATTTTTTCAAGCGTAGTTTTCTCATTTGCTAAATCAATAATATCAAGTAAGAAATAATATATATTTGAAGAGTCTTCATAATTCTCTTCAAGAAAAAAATAAGGTATCTTTTGTCCATTTATTAACTCATTATTGAAGATATACCTAAGGTAAGGCTTTATTAAACTAGTTTGAGGTGACACTATAGCGATATCACTAAATTCAACATCATCACAAGATTCTAATATTTCTATGATTTTATTTCTTACGTACTCTAGTTGACTTAATTGATTAAAATGACCCCTAAAAATAAATGACTCATCCTTTTCATTTATTATAAAATCATTTTTCGCATTATCTATTAGTCTTTTCTGTATTTGATAAATTAAAGGAATATCCTTCTTACTTGTAAAACTAAAAGTTGGATCGATATATATTGAATTATTGGTTACCTTTATATCTTCAATATTAGAAGTTTCCTCAATTAATTTCTGATAATTAGCTCCAAATTTACCAAATATTTTTTCGATATTTGAACTATTTAAATTAAATTTGCTCTCAAAAGAACTAAAATTAACTTCCCCTTCAAGAGAATTTATTCTATTCCACAAATTATCGCCAGCAGAGAGTAAATATAAATTAACCTTGGTGAATTCTGCTAATTTCGAATAAAAACTGACGTGTAATCTTGATAAATTATTATCAGAAATAATATAAATTTGTCTAGGTATTATATCTTTTTTATTTTGTAATTTTTTAATATTATTGATTATGTCAATCATGTATAAACATGATGGTTTCTCAGACATTTTCTTCTCAAGTAATTTATATAAGATGGGTTGCCAATATTCATTTGGATTTAAATTATTAAAAAGATTTTGTGAACTCAACTCATATTTATGCCAATTAGCTATCATCTCAGGCCGAAAAACAATATACTCAATAAAATTGTGTGCAATCTTTTTTGATAAATTATGAATATCTCCATCAATTATCTTCTTATTATTTAAATATTTATTAATCCAATTACTAAGCGGTAACGATTCTTTGTAGCTATCTAATTCTTCAAATGAATCTACAATTGCCCACTTTATTGAATCAAAATTCCATACTCCCATATCAATTTCAGGAAAAATTTTTGTCAGTAAAGCTTCGGTATAATTTGTTATTGTCTTAAACTCATATAAAGCACTTATTTGATTACTTATTGTGATTTGGTCCCATAACCACTTCCCTAAAAAATAATTAGGAACAGCTAAATCTAGTTTTTCAGTTATGAATGGGGGGCTAACTATTAATTCTTTTGCTAAAAGCTCAGTAATAACTTCAATTCTGTTTGATTTATAAATATTAAGCAATTTTCTTTTATTTTTTTTTATTCAACTTCAAGAGGGTCATTAATTTCGCTATTAGGGTATTCAAATTCTCCTAAAGCAACAAATTCTAATCGAAGCTTTAAGAATGTAATAAATTTTTTATCCGTAGAGATAACTGCTGCTGGAGTATTTGGGATTTTTTTAGATAAATCTACAAAAGCTGAAGATTTCAAAAAAGATGGATTCTTTAAAAACCAAAAATCTATTTCCTTTTTGTTTTCTTTATAGTTTCGAATCCTTTCTTTTAAAATCTCATCAAGAGGTTCTTCAACTGTTAAAAATTTCTCACTTGCTGCAACGAAAAAATAAGTTGTCATTTTAAAAATTAATTTACTGAAATTAGAGTCTTCATTTCGCGTACAGCTCTTTCTAGACCTACCGCTAAAGCCCTTGAAACAATACTATGTCCAATGTTTAACTCATTCATATTGTTAATTGATGCAATCTTTTTTACATTTTGATAATTAAGCCCATGCCCTGCATTAACGACCAATCCAAGCTCAACGGCATAATACGAAGATTCAATAATTTTTTGAAGCTCTATATATTGATCTTGTCCTTTTAAATCAGCATATTTGCCAGTATGCAATTCGATAAAATCAAATCCTATTTCTCCTGAAGAATTAATCTGTTCATTTACAGGATCTATAAATGCGCTTACTTCAATATTGGAACTTTTTAAACTATTAACATAGCTTTTAAGGTATTTCTCATTATTTTTGACATCTAACCCTCCCTCAGTGGTGATTTCTTTTCTTTTCTCTGGGACAATTGTTACGTAATCTGGAAGTAACTTTTTAGAAATTCTCAACATTTCTTCAGTCGCTGCCATCTCTAAATTGAGTTTAGTTTTAATAGTATCTTTTAAAAGATATATATCTCTATCTTGTATATGCCTTCTATCTTCTCTTAAGTGAACTGTTATAGAATCAGCTCCGCCTAATTCGGCTAAAAACGCGAATTGAACAGGATCTGGTTCTACCGTCTGCCTAGCCTGTCTGACATTTGCAATATGATCTATATTTACTCCTAATGTTGCCATAAATTTATAACTCTTTGTTTTAGACAATTTAGTAACCGCCCAATTCTAGCTAATAAAAAATTACAAACGTATAGTTTATTAATATAAAGTATATTGAATTTGAAAAATAAGACTATTAATATCTGGCGTGAAATTAACCCAATTTTGGGTCCAATCGCAATGTTTATAACTCAAGATATCGTTATGAAAATATTTTTTAAAGAGAGGAAAATAATTAATAATAAATTTCTTATCCCAAATAATACCTCAGTTATTTTAGCTCCAACACATAGATCGAGATGGGATGGGTTAATCCTTACTATGGCAATGGGAAGGAGAGTAACCAAAAATGATTGTAGATTCATGGTTACTAAATCCGAGATGAGAGGTATACAAGGTTGGTTTTTAAAAAGACTTGGTTGTTTTTCAATAAATCAAAAATCTCCTTCTCTTACTATCTTGCGGTATGCTATAGATCTAATAGTCAAAAAAAAACAGTTAGTTGTTTTTCCAGAAGGGAAAATTAATAAATATGGAAACAAAGTAGTACTAAAAGAAGGACTCTTTAGATTAGCTAGATTAGCTATTAAAAAAACAAACTTTATAACTATAGTTCCTATTGGTATAGCTTATAGCGAGGCATCTCCAAAGTTTAGAAGTAAAGTTTCTCTATGTTTTGGAGAGCCTTTAATCATTAATAACCATATAAATATGTCAATAAATGAGTTTAATAAAATATTGAACGAAAAAATGAGAAGCGCAGAAAAAGAAGCATTAAAAATTGTCGGTCGATGAAGCCATAATCAGTTATTATTGGAATTAGAAATTAGGAAAACATGCAATTTTTAAAATTAATTTCAGTTATTTTTATATTTTTGGGAATATTTTCACCTACAAGTATTGTTTATGCAGATGGTGATGATCCAAATAATTATAAAGTCCTTTCAAATACTAATAAAAAGCTCTCAATTGCTAATATACAAGCCTTCTTAATAGAAGGTGATACCCTAATAAAAGCTGGTGAGTTTGATCAAGCTAAAGAATCATTTGACAAAGCAAGAACTTTAGCGAAACAACTAGCAGGATTTTACGGGGATTTAAATGGTTCTTTTAGAGGCTTAGATGCCAGGATCCCAAAAGAGATGGCAGAAAAAGGTAAGAAATCATTACAAATTTGGGCAGAATCAAATGCAAGATTAGTAGCGGTATATAAAAGGAAAAATCAACCCGAAGTCGCTGTTCCTTTACTTGTAGAAATAATCAGGTTAATGTCGCCTACAAGCCCAGAAGGCAAGGAAGCTTACAAAAATTTGGTTCAACTTGGATTTGTTGAAACACCCTACAGGGGATTATAGAATTCAATAATGGCTAATAGAAGTAAAGTAATTAACTTAATAAAGCAAAAAATAGTTAATTCTGAAGTTTATGTTGAGAATCTAAAAGGAGATGATCATTTGCAAGTAACTGTAATTTCATCAGAATTTAATGGATTATCATTAGTTAAGCAACACCAGCTAGTCTATTCTGCACTAAAAGAAGAATTAGCTTCAGAGGCTATCCATGCGTTAGCACTCAAAACAGAAACTCCTAATTAAACTATGGAAACCCTTACTAAAAATAAAATTCAAAACCTTATCGACTCTAATCCAGTTATGGTTTTTATGAAAGGTACAAAATTAATGCCTCAATGTGGCTTTTCAAATAATGTTGTCCAAATTCTTAATTCACTTGGAGTAGCATTTAATACTTTTGACGTCTTAAGTGATTTTGAAATAAGAGAAGGTATTAAAGAGTATTCGGAATGGCCAACAATTCCACAAGTTTATTTGAAAGGAGAATTCTTAGGCGGTTCAGATATTCTTATCGAGATGTACAATTCAGGTACATTGAAAGAAAAAATCGAAATTGCATTAGCGTCTTAAAATATTTACTAAGTATAAATACTAAATTTAGTTAATAAAAATTAATATTTTAAATCTTTTTTTTATCAAAAAAACCTTTGTTTTCATCGCCATCTGGATTTATAAAACTGGATGGATCTAATATCCATCTTTCAATTAATCTTTCTAATTTCTCTTGATCTTTTGGCTCTAAACTATTGCAATTCCTTAAGGCTTGGAGATAACCATCACTATACAATTTCAAGTCTGAAGGAGTATGAAATCTAGTAACTAGGTCTTGGCAACTATCGCAAATTGATTGAAAATGGCGAATTGCTAATGGATTTTCAAATGATGTCATAATTTGATAGATTCTGATTTTTATTTAGCATTTGTTATACCTTATTAAGGATGATTAAAAATTGCCCGGCCAAACAGTAATTAAGAATGCAATCAACTGAGCAAATCTTAGCTTCAGCTCCTGGCAGCTCCCAATTGCCTTCGACCTCTCAAACACCTTCGAGAGTTCTTGTTGTTGAACCTCACCCCACACTAAGAACAGTCTTAGTACAAAGACTTCGTCAAGACGGTCATTTAGCTGCCGCTGTAGGATCAGCAATAGAAGCTGTTGACTTATGCAGAGAACAGTCTCCTGACTTGCTTGTCAGTGCTGAGATATTAGAACAAAACACCGCAATGAGGTTAGCTCAACAACTGGGTTGCTCAGTTATTGTTCTAACAGCGAGATCTGGAGTAGAAGCATTAGTAAGCTTATTAGATGAAGGTGCTGATGATGTTCTAAGAAAACCTTTTGGATTAGAGGAGTTAGCCGCAAGATGCAGAACTCTATTAAAGAGAGGTCGTATAGGTTTACAGGAGAAAGTGGCAGTAGGGCCTTTAGAGGTTCATTTACTTTTAAGGCAAGTCACCCTAAGCGAAAAGCCCGTAGAATTAAGTCCTAGAGAGTTTGCATTGCTTTGTGCTTTACTTATGCCTCCAGGCATGGTTAGAAGTCGCCAAGAGCTTCTAAGATTAGCATGGCCGCCATTCAGTGGAGGACCAAGATCTGTAGACACTCAAGTTCTGACATTGCGTAGAAAATTAGAACAAGCAGGATTAGGAGAAGGAGGAGGTATTACTACTGTTCGACAGCAAGGATATAGATTTAGTATTGATAATATTTAAATTGTAAAAGCTATTATTTCACCAATAATCATTAATATAGATAAGTAAGTAAGTAATTTATATGTCCATAAAGGTGAAATATATGATATTTGATCGACATTTAATTTTGTCTTTTCCTCAACTAAAGATATCAACCTTTCGAAATTTTCAACCCTTTGTGGAACAAGAAAACTTTCATTTTTATAACTAATAAAATAATTAACATTACTTCCCTGGCTGGTTGGCAAAGATTTAATTAGCTTAATATCCTTCCAAAAAATTTCCCAATTTTTTTTACCAAGGATTTTAGAAATAAAGCTTGTTTTATAAGAAATTTTTTCATCACAGGTATCCACATGATCATTGGTAATATTGATAATCAATAGTAACCCGAAGACAAACGTAATTATTGAGAATATTTTTAATTTTTCACTTGAAATATACGGGATAGGAAGTGTAAGTGCTAAATATAATGAAATTAGAGAACTCTTAACAAAAAAAAGAGTTTTGAACTTTTCTATCATCTGATTGATCTTTTTTAGTCTGGTAAATTTAAACTATTAATATTTAACTTTGATCCTATTTTATGAGCGCAAGCATAACCACTAAAAGCAACTGCATTAAGACCTTGTCCTGGAAAACATGAATCTCCCACGCAATAAAGGTTTTTTATTTTTGTAGTATTGAAAGGCATAGGAAGTAGTCCAAGCAATTTTTTATTAGGAATTGGTCCATAACTGCCTTCGAATCTTCCAAGAAATTTTCTATGAGTTCTTGGAGTACCTATCTCTCTATGATCAATATTTTGATCTAAGTTAGGAATTACTTTAGAAATTTTTTCTATAAGTAATGAATAATAAACTTGCTTCTTTTTAAGATAATCTTCTCGTGAGAGGTTTTCCCATTCTTCGATTGATGAAGGAGTAAATGCATGGATAATATGTTTACCTTCTGGAGCCAAGGAAGGATCCAGTAATGTAGGTATAGAGATGAAAATTACCCCTTTTTCATTTTCTAATTCATCCCAATTCTCAACAATTATATGATGACAATTAAAGTCTTTATTTATTAAATCTTTTGTAACCCCAAGATGAATTGAGACGAAAGATGGTGAAGGCTTATAAGTTTTCGACCAATTATTTTCACTTTTTGGTACTTGATCATTTTTAATTAATCCTTTTTTAAGATTATTAAGCCCAAAAGTATCCCATCTTGTGGCATTGGATACAACAATATTCGAGTAAATTTCTTCTCCATTTAATAGCTTTACTCCTACTGCCTTTCCTTCTTGTAATAGTATTTCAGTTACATTGGCTTTGTAACGTATTTTACTTCCAAGTCTTTCCAATCCAGAGACTAATTTCTCTGCAATCTTGCCAACTCCACCTTTTGGATAGTTTATTCCTCCAGCATGTCTATCAGTAAAAACCATTCCAGCATTGATCATAGGAGTTTTAAGAGCTGGCATTACTGACCAACAAAAACACTCGATATCTATAAATTTTAGAAGTTCAGGATCCTTAATAAACTTTCTTGCAACATCTCCTGCATTTATTGGCAGCCATCTAGCCAAGCCTAAGCAGGATAATGGCGCCTTAAAGAATACCTTAAAAAGATAACTAGGATCCTCTATTGATAAAAGAGGCATAGAATCTAAGCAATTAAAAACCTTTTCGCAGGTTCCATAAAATTTCTTTATTCCCTCTTTTTCCTTTGGGAACCTAGTTGATAATTTACTAATAAATTTTTTATAACTTTTATCGACAGAAATGATAAAGTTATTTGGAAGATGATACTCAAGTTGAACAGGATCAGGAATAGTTTCACATTTCTCATTTACATCTTTCAAAGCACGTGTCAATAAATTTGTATAACCTTTCTCTCCAAAACCAAAAATCATTGATGCCCCAACATCAAAAGTATATCCCTTTCTTTTAAAAGAACCTCCGCTTCCCCCTGGAATAATATATTTTTCAAGAACTAGTACTTTGGCCCCCTTAGAAGCTAATTGCGATGCTGTTACTAAACCTCCTATTCCTGAGCCAATAATGATTGCATCAAAATTTTCTTTATTTGACTTCATTTTTAATTTCCCGAATAATTCATTTTAATTAATCTCAACAAGTAAGTGATCATTTTCAAAAGATGAATCTAATACTTTTTTAAACTCTTGCAATGCCTTTAGCGATCTTTCTTGATATTGCTTATATCTTAATTTTTTATCTTTAATCTTATTACTTAATTCTGGTACCAAACCAAAGGAAGCAGGCATTGGTTGAAATTTATTTTTTTTCTGATTAGACATAATTTCGTTTTTATTACTTATGAAATTCATTAGAGACCCTATCATTGATTCTTTGGGAAAAGTAACTGGACTTTTATTTTTGGCTAATAAAGAAGCATTTAATCCAGCCAACATGCCTCCCGCAGCAGCAGCGGCATATCCCTCTGTGCCTGTTATTTGACCCGCTGCGAAAAGAGTTTCTCTTTTCAGAAATTGAAGTGTTGGTAATATTAATTTTGGAGATTCTAAAAATGTATTTCTATGCATTACTCCAAAACGGACAAACTCAGCTCTTTCTAGGCCTGGTATCATCCTAAATATTTTTTTTTGCTCTGACCATTTGAGATTAGTTTGAAAACCTACCATATTTAGTAATTTACCTTCAATATCCTCCTTTCTTAATTGAACAATTGCATGCGGTCTTTTTTTTAATCTATTTTCCCTATCAAATAAATCCCCCCAATTTGGATTCCATAAGCCAATAGATTTCAAAGGTCCATATCTCATCGTTTCAACTCCCCTTCTAGCTATTTCCTCTATAGGTAAACAAGCTTCAAAAAAATTTGCAGAAACTTTATCGAAATCTTTTAAAGTAGCCTGTTCTCCATTTATCAATGCATTCCTAAAATTAAAATACTCCAATTTATTCATTGGACAATTTAAATATGCAGGATCTCCTTTATCGTATCTACTTGCCTTAAAGGCAATTTCATAGTCAATAGTATCACCAAAAATAATAGGACTTGCTGCATCAAAAAAATGACAAGAATCTAAACCAGTAAAGTTTTTTATTTTATTAGCTAATTCATTTGAGGTTAAAGGTCCTGTTGCAAGTACAGTGATATTTTTTTTATCTGGTAGATCAAGTTGTTCAAACCTCTTTATTTGTACAAGAGGATGGTTAGATAATATTTGAGTTAATGATTTACTAAATTTTGATCTGTCGACTGCTAGAGCTCCTCCTGCCGGGACAGAAAATTTATCTGCTGTTTGTATTATCAAAGAGTTAAAGGTTCTCAATTCTTCTTGAAGCAAACCTGCTGCTCTATCAGCGCTCAAGGCTCCAAAACTGTTACTACAAACTAATTCCGCGAATTCGCTCGTATGGTGAGCTGGAGTTGAATTAAGGGGCCTCATCTCTACAAGTTTTACTGATATCCCTGAATTAGCTATCTGCCAAGCAGCTTCACAACCCGCTAGTCCTGCACCTATTACAATTATTTGTTTATCTATCAAATCAAATTAGTCCTTTCCCAAAAAGTCTCTGTTAAATTGTTCTCTTGCAGGCTTTTGGATGTTAAAAACAACCCAAGCTAATGCTGCAATAATTGGTGCGAAAACTACAACGGCTCTTAACATTTTAAATATTCAATAATTCATGTACTATTTTACCTATCATCAGCAAATAAAGAGAGTATTTTTAATTTTTTATATCATAAGTTAAGAATTGTATTTCAATTGTTCAACTTAGGATATTAAGTTGTTTTTTTTACCTTAAAAAGGGATAATTTCATATGTACTCAATTTTACAAATGGGTCGCTAGCTCAGCGGTAGAGCATCCGGCTTTTAACCGGCTGGTCCTGAGTTCGAATCTCAGGCGACCCACATTTAAAAAATTGAGTCTTTTTTAATTCAGAAGATCTTCAAAGATTAGATTCATTAGTCTAATTAAAATTAAAAGTTATCAAATTTATGCAGTTATATGTTATCGATTGGTTATTTCAAACCAACGAAGATCAATTATTTGCTACAAATGAATT
>QCUP01000006.1 GCA_003208885.1 Prochlorococcus sp. AG-679-K21
ACTCAGCGAAATGATTGAAGATAAAGATTTAATGGAATCAATAACAAAATTTGCAAAAAACAACAAAAACACATCTTCACCGAGTAAGGCAGCGGTTTTCGAAAACAAAAGTAAAAACTTAGCGCCTGATCCTTTTGCAAGGCCAGTTAAAAATACTCCTAGTGAAGAGATTCAACATGACAAAGAAGAACTTAAAGAAAAAGAAGTAGAAGGGGATGACAAATAAAAAAAGGATTCTTTCTGGAGTTCAACCTACAGGAGATTTACATATTGGTAATTGGCTTGGAGCTATAAGCAATTGGGTTGCACTCCAAGAGAAGCATGAAACATTCCTTTGTGTAGTTGATTTACATGCAATTACTACAGAATATGACCCCAAACAACTTTCTGAGAATACACTTTCCACTGCCGCTTTATATGTTGCTTGTGGCATAGATCCTAAAATTTGTTCTATTTTTGTTCAAAGCCAGATATCTGCACATTCAGAACTTTGTTGGATATTAAATTGTATGACTCCCATAAATTGGATGGAAAGAATGATCCAATTCAAGGAAAAATCTATTCAGCAAGGAAATAATGTTTCTATTGGATTATTTGATTATCCAATCTTAATGGCTGCGGATATTTTGTTATACGATGCTGATTATGTTCCAGTAGGGGAAGATCAAAAACAACACTTAGAACTTGCCAGAGATATTGCACAACAAAGAATTAATGCCAAATTTAGTAAAGGAGAAAATATATTAAAAATTCCTCAACCAATAATTATGAAAAAAGGTTCAAAGATAATGAGCTTAAATGATGGATCAAAAAAAATGAGCAAAAGTGACAATAATGAGGGTAGTAGAATTAATTTGTTAGATACTCCTGAAATAATTACAAAAAAAATAAAAAGAGCTAAAAGTGATAGTTATATGGGAATGGAATTTAATAATCCAGAGAGGCCTGAATCCAGAAATCTATTAATGATTTATTCATTATTAAGTGGTAAAGAAGTTTCTGAATTAGAGAGCGATTTATCTCAAACAGGATGGGGGACATTTAAAAAAGTATTTACAGAACAACTTATAGAATCGCTTAAACCTATCCAAGAAAGATATCAGGTTCTGATTAACGATCCATATGAATTAAATAAGATACTTATAAAAGGTAAAGAGAAAGCTGAAGTAGTGGCAAATAAAACCCTTAGTAGAGTTAAATCTGAATTAGGATTCTTTGAAATGGAGAAATAAATTATGCCCGAAATAACATTACCAGATGGATCTAAAAAAGTATTTGAAAAGCCAGTAACGATAAAAGAAATAGCTCAGAGTATTGGAACCGGCTTAGCCAAGGCAACAATTGCGGGCAAAGTAAATGATGTTCTTTTTGATGCAACACTTCCCATAGATAATGATTCTAAAGTGGTAATAATTACATCCCGAGATAAAGAAGGTATTGAGATAATTAGACATTCCTTTGCACATTTGATTGGTCATGCCGTTAAACAACTTTATCCAAATATAAAAATGGCAATTGGTCCAGTAATTGATAATGGCTTTTATTACGATATTTTTTCGGAATATAGATTTACTCCTGAGGATTTAATAAAAATAGAAAACAGAATTAATAACTTAATTAAAAAAAACTATGATGTTGAGATTTTACAAGTTACAAAAAAAGAAGCAATTAAAACTTTTCAAGAAAGAGATGAAACTTTTAAATTAAGAATAATTGAAGAAATTCCTGATGAAGGTCTCATCAATTTATATAAACATGAAGAATACATTGATATGTGCAGAGGTCCTCATGTTCCAAATACAAGCCATCTTAGACATTTTAAATTATTAAAGTTATCTGGTTCATATTGGAGAGGTAATAGTGAAAATGAATCATTACAGAGAATATACGGAACTGCTTGGGCTAAAGAGAAAGAACTCAATGATTACTTAACAAGAATCGAAGAGGCTGAAAAAAGAGATCATAGAAAACTTGGTAAAAAGCATTCACTCTTTCATATACAAGAAGAATCTCCAGGCATGATTTTTTGGCATCCAAATGGATGGACAATCTACCAAGTTCTTGAAAAATATATAAGAGAAATACTTAAAAAAAATAATTATCTAGAAATTAAAACCCCTCAAGCTGTTGATAAATCTCTTTGGGAAAAATCAGGTCATTGGGAAAAATTCAGAGAAGATATGTTTACTACCGCATCAGAAAATAGAACTTATGCAATTAAACCAATGAATTGTCCTTGCCATATTCAAGTATTTAATCAAGGATTAAAAAGTTATAAAGATTTACCTATTCGTCTTGCTGAATTTGGTTCTTGTCATAGGAATGAACCATCTGGAGCATTACACGGCTTAATGAGAGTTAGAAACTTTACTCAGGATGACGCACATATTTTTTGTACAGAAGAACAAATTCAAGCTGAGGTATCTACTTTTATTGATCTTGTTTTTGAGGTTTATAAAACTTTTGGTTTTGATGAAATTATTATCAAATTATCAACCCGTCCTGAGAAAAGGGTGGGTAGTGAAAATATTTGGGATAAATCAGAAGAGGCACTTACCAAGGCTCTTGAAAATAAAAGTCTAAAATGGGAACTACAACCTGGAGAAGGGGCTTTTTATGGTCCAAAAATAGAGTTCTCTTTAAAAGATTGTCTTGATAGAGTCTGGCAATGTGGAACAATTCAAGTTGATTTTTCAATGCCTATAAGATTGGATGCAACTTATGTAGATTTAAATAACGAAAAAAGAAATCCAGTTATGCTTCACAGGGCAATTTTGGGTTCTTTTGAAAGATTTATAGGAATCTTAATTGAACAATATGAAGCTAAATTCCCAATCTGGCTTGCACCTTATCAAATTATTTTGTTGAGCATTACAGATAGGAATAATGAGAAATGTTTAAAATTTAATCAATTGATAAATACTAAGGGGTATCGTTCAAAAGTTGATACCAGAAATGAAAAAATAGGCTATAAGATAAGAGAAGCAACTATTGGAAGAATTCCATTAATTGCCGTTATCGGCGACAAAGAAGAACAGGTTGATTCAGTTGCTTTAAGAGCATTGGATGGAAAAAATTTAGGAATTTTTAAGTTAGATGATCTCTACAAATTAATGGATAACTTAATAGAAAAAAAAGGAAGAACAGAATAGTTTTGATTAGATGAATTTTCTTGCTTGTGATCTAGGAGGGACAAAAGTTCTATTAGGAATTTTCAAAAAGGATGTAAATACTGATTCTCCTAATTTAATTTTTAAAAAAAAATATGTATCTTCTGAATGGGATTCAATTGACTTAATTTTAGAAGATTTCTTAAAATATAAATGCAAGAATATTAATCATCCTTTGTATGCTTGTTTCGCTGTAGCAGGTCCTATATCTAAAAACAATGCAGAAATTATTAATTTGTCATGGAATATTTCTGGAGATGGATTAAAAAAGAAATTTAAATTCAAAATTTGTGAGCTAGTAAATGATTTTGCGGTGCAAATTTATGGAATACCTTTTATAAAAAAAAGTCAATATTTTACTCTTCAAAACGGAGACCATTCAGCAGGCGGCAATAAAGATTTGCATGCTATTGTTGGCGCAGGAACTGGTCTAGGCATTGCAAAAGGCCTAATATCTGGAAGTAACGTAAAAGTCTTGGCTAGCGAAGGTGGTCATGTTGAATACTCTCCAAAGTCAGAATTAGAATGGGAATTAAAGAATTGGCTCAAATGTTCCCTAAAAGTTGAAAGGATATCTTGTGAAAGAATCATAAGTGGGACTGGGTTATCAAGAATAGCCGAATGGAGACTTAGCAAACCTGATGCTAAAAACCACCCTCTACAAAAACAGTTAAAAGAGTTAAAAATTTCTGATAATTTTAGAAAAGAAATTCCTCAAAAAATTTGTAATCTTTCTAACCAAGGGGATACCCTAATGATTCAAGTGGAGAGGATATGGTTAGATGCTTACGCTTCTTTGTTGGGCGACGTTGCTCTTCAAGAATTATGTTTTGGAGGCTTATGGATTTCTGGAGGGACCGCACCAAAACATTTCATAAACTTTAAATCAGGTTTATTTATGAAACAATTTTCAGATAAAGGAAGATTAAAAGATATTCTTAAAAACATACCTGTGAATGTAATTTTAGATGAAGAGTTTGGACTATTTAGCGCAGCCTGCAGAGCAAAAATGCTTTCACAAATAAAATAATTTTCATATGTCTTTTCCAGAAGTAGGGAAAAAAATTATCGTAACAGTTCCCTCTACAACTGCTAATCTAGGACCTGGATTCGACTGTCTAGGTGCAGCATTAGATCTATATAATGAATTTATTTTTACAAGAATAGATGGAGGTGGAGATCGATTTGATTTGATAATGGAGAGTACCGATGGTAATCATTTAAGAGGAGGTCCAGAAAATTTAGTTTTTAGGGCTGCCCAGAAAGTATGGGAAAGTGCCAATATCAAACCTTTCGCACTTGAAGCTAGAGTAAAATTAGCAGTCCCCCCTGCACGCGGACTAGGGAGTAGTGCTACAGCAATAGTTGCAGGACTAATCGGAGCAAACGCGATTATGAACTCCCCTTTACCTAAAGAAAAACTTTTAGAACTTGCAATTGATATTGAAGGTCATCCTGATAATGTAGTCCCTTCTCTTTTGGGGGGCCTTTGTTTAACCGCTAGGTCATCTTCTCAGAGATGGAGAATCATTAGGTGTGACTGGCACGAATCCATTAAAGCTGTAGTGGCAATACCTGCTATACGTCTTAGTACAAGTGAAGCAAGGAGAGTAATGCCGAAGAATGTGCCTATTTCTGATGCAGTAACAAATATGGGAGCACTTACTTTATTACTAAATGGCTTAAAAACAGGTAACGAAGAATTAATAAAAGAGGGAATGTTTGACAGATTACATGAACCATATAGATGGAAACTTATTAAAGGTGGATTGGAAGTTAAAGATGCTGCACTACAAGCTGGTGCTTTAGGCTGTGCAATTAGCGGGGCAGGGCCAAGTATCTTAGCTTTGTGTAAAAAGGATAATGGCAGAGAAGTCAGTCAAGCTATGGTAAAAGCTTGGGAAAACTCAGGCGTGGCAAGTAGAGCGCCATATTTGAACGTGCAAACAACAGGCAGTCAATTTAGGGACATCTCTGGTAAGTAGTTTTACTTAGGCATTTTTAATGTTATAGTCTCAAGCTAGAACAACTTCAACTAGAATAAAAAAATTATTCATTATTCTATGAATTTAGAATCTTTTCCTTTACTATCATCAATTGTTTTATTACCCTTGGTTGGGGCATTGATAATGCCTTTCTTAAGTTCTAAGGAAGGAGAAGATAATACACTCCCAAGAAATATCTCATTAAGTTTTTTATTTATAGATTTTTTACTCATAATTGGAGTCCTTTTCCAAAAGTTTGATACAACAGATAGCTCACTTCAACTTGTTGAAAGATTAACTTGGCTACCTTCAATAGGCTTAGAGTGGTCTCTTGGCGTAGATGGATTATCTGCACCATTAGTAGCTTTGAGTGGATTAATTACATTCTTATCAGCTGCAGCTAGTTGGAAGATAAAGAAAAAGTCTAATTTGTATTTTGCTCTTTTATTAGTTCAGGCCTCAGCTCAAGCACTAGTTTTCCTTTCTCAAGATTTCTTATTATTTTTCTTGGCTTGGGAATTAGAATTAGTTCCTGTTTATCTTCTTATTGCTATTTGGGGAGGCAAGAAAAAATTATATGCAGCTACAAAATTTATTCTTTACACTGCTTTAGCATCTTTACTAATACTTATAAGTGGACTTGCACTCGCATTGAGCGGAGATATATTTACCCTAAATCTGACCGAACTAACAAATAAACATGTAACAGGTAGTCTCGCATTATTATCTTATCTAGGATTTTTAATAGGTTTTGGAGTAAAACTTCCTATCTTCCCATTGCATACTTGGTTACCTGATGCTCATGGGGAAGCTAACGCACCAGTCTCAATGTTACTAGCTGGAATCCTTTTAAAGATGGGGGGATATGCTCTCTTAAGATTCAATGTTCAAATATTACCCGAAGTGCATCTACAACTTGCGCCTGCTTTAATTATTCTTGGAATTATTAACATAATTTATGGAGCCTTAAATGCATTTGCTCAAGATAATGTAAAAAGAAGAATCGCTTGTAGTTCAGTAAGTCATATGGGTTTTGTTCTTCTAGGTATTGGAGCAGTTGATGCTTTAGGCATAAGCGGAGCAATGCTTCAAATGATAAGTCACGGACTTATTGCAGCAGCTATGTTCTTCGTCACGGGCTCTTTCTATGAGAGAACAAATACTCTGTCAATTCCCAACATGGGTGGTTTAGCAAAGGTCTTGCCAATAACATTTGCTTTTTTCCTTGCGAGTTCACTAGCGTCTCTAGCATTACCAGGAATGAGTGGATTTATAAGCGAAATCACCGTATTCTTAGGGATCACAAGTCAAGATGGATTTAGCTCTCTTTTTAGATCAATCACAATTCTTATTGCAGCAATTGGTCTTGTCCTAACGCCCATATATCTTCTTTCGATGTGTAGAAGAGTATTTTTCGGACCTAGAATTCCTGCGCTAGCTACGGTAAAAGAAATGAATGGTAGAGAATTAACAATTGGGTTCAGTTTATTATTGCCTACTTTAGTGATAGGTTTTTGGCCAAAAATTGCCATAAATTTATATGAATCATCAACAAACGCTCTCAGTCAACAACTAACATTAGCTAAATTAATTGGGTTAATCTCAAACATAAGTCAATTTTAATCTTCGACAAAATGGAAAGTTCAATTTTTAATTACGGAGAATTACCAGAATTTAATAAATTTACTTCAGATAGAATCAATCAAGAATTTCCAAGTGTAATAGAGAAGATTAATCTAGATTTCAAAAAATTTGAAAAATTCCTATCTAATTACTTGGAGCAAGAGAATTTAGAATGGGACAAAGTAATTAATCCTTTAAATGAAGTTAATGAAATTTTAAGGTGGAGTTGGGGAGTAATAAGCCATCTTAATGGAGTAAAAAATTCTGAAAGCTTAAGAGAAATTTATGCAAAATTTCTCCCCGAAATTATTAATTTAAGTAATAAGTTTGGACAAAGTAAAATAATTTTCAATGTTTTGGTAAAGCTTAAAGAAACAAATAATTTTGATGAGATCAGGAATAGAATTCTAGATAAAGAAATTATAGAAATGGAACAAAGAGGTATTTCATTAAATATAGCTAATCAGAAAGAATTTAATATCAATTCTGAAAAGCTTGGGAAACTATCTACAAATTTCAGTAATAATGTTTTAGATGCCACTAATTCTTGGTTTTTAATCCTAAATGATAAATCTCAAATAGATGGAGTTCCAGAAAGGGTCCTAGAATTAATGTCAATATCAGCTCACAAATACTTAAAAAAAGAAGGAGAAGCTGATGCAAAAAATGGTCCATGGAAGCTAAGTTTAGATATTCCGACATACACCGCGTTTATGACATATGCCAATGATCGTAATCTCAGGGAAAAATTATATAAAGCTTATGTAAGCAGAGCCTCTCATGGAGAGAAAAATAACTCTCAAATTATTGAAGAGATTCTATCTCTCAGGACTAAACAGGCTAAACTTCTTGGTTATGAAAGCTGGGCAGAATTAAGTCTTTCAACAAAAATGGCTAAGGAAATTAAAAATGTTGAAAAACTTCTAGAGGAGCTAAGAAAACCTGCCTTTGAAACAGCCAAAAATGAATTAGATAGACTTAATAAGTTTTCAAAAGATAATGGATTCCCAAATTCAGAAAATCTTCAATCTTGGGATATAAGCTATTGGTCTGAGCTTCTAAGAAAAGAAGAACTTAATTTAGATCAAGAGTCACTTAGGCCCTGGTTCCCTCTTAATGATGTTTTAAAAGGTCTTTTTAAACTCAGTGAAAAGCTCTTCGAAATTAAAGTAATTGAAGCCAGGAATGAAGCTCCTATTTGGAATAATGACGTTTTATTTTTTAATATCCTGAATAAAGATGATAAAAAAATAGCTTCATTTTATCTAGACCCATACTCACGTCCCGAGTCAAAGAGAGGAGGGGCATGGATGGATGAATGCCTTAACAAAAACAATATTGGTAGAAATACATTACCGGTTGCCTATTTAGTTTGTAATCAAACCCCACCATCCAAAGATAAACCAAGTTTGATGAGTTTTGATGAAGTTCAAACCTTGTTCCATGAATTTGGTCATGGTCTTCAACACATGCTAACAACAGTAAATCTTCCACAAGCAGCCGGTATTAATAATGTTGAATGGGATGCTGTTGAACTTCCAAGTCAATTTATGGAAAACTGGTGTTTTCACAAAAACACCTTATTAAATATTGCAAAACACTATAAAACAGGGGAAAGATTATCTGATGAGAATTTCGAAAAATTAGTAAAGAATAGATCTTTTAATTGCGGAATGGCTACTCTAAGACAATTACATTTTGCAATTACAGATATAAGATTGCATAGCAATATTGATAGTAATCAGGGCAAAAATTCTGATGAGATCAGAAAAGAAATTGCCAGAAATACAACCGTAATCGAACCTATCCGAGAAGATAGATTCCTTTGTAGCTTTAGTCACATATTTGCAGGAGGTTATTCGGCTGGGTATTATTCTTATAAATGGGCTGAGGTTTTAAGTGCCGATGCTTTTTCTATGTTTGAAGAGGCAGACTTAGAAAATAATCAAAATATAAAGGCAATCGGTAAAAAATTCAAAGATACAATTTTAAGTCTTGGAGGAAGTTTATCTCCTTTAGAGGTATTTAAATTATTTAGAGGGAGAGAACCAAAAACGGATTCTTTGATAAGACACTTAGGTCTATCATCTGTTAATTAAGAATTCTTTCGATAATCTTATCGACCGCAACTGGATTGCTTACCAAATTTTTATGTTTATAGATCTTTAATGGTATTTTCTCACCCGAATTCAAACTAGCTCTCCATCCAGGGAAAACCATAAGATCCCAATAAGTAAAAAAACTAATACAATTGATTCCACTAAGAAGGTAATCGTATCTAGAAAGCTCTCTTAATAAAAGACTATTTATTTTCATCTCATATATTCCTCTAAACGGATATTTAGGAACTAATTGGGATGCAAGAGTTCCTTTGTGAGGAGAACCAACAGTAATAAATCTTCTAGTTCTTTTATAACCATTGAATTTTTTAATCCAATACCTCCCGATTACTCCACCCATCGAGAATCCTAAAATATCAATCTCGTTTTCTAAACCATACTTCTCTAAAATTAAATCATTTAATAAATTAGTTAATTCAACAATAGATGTCATTCCATATGCGTGCTTTAAAGTTGGTGCAAAATATTCAATTCCAATTTTATCTAGTTTAGAAGTAATAGAGGAAAATATATCTGCGGTATTCCAGAGACCATGAATTAATATTATTGGATTTCTCTTTGACAAAACCTTTAATTATTTTCAAAAACTCTTACTATTGAAACACCTCCATCAAACCCAGTAATTGGAGGTTTGCATTTCGTTAATATAATTTTTATTCGGCTAAGTTGGAACTCTTCATCAATAATTCTTAAAATTTCATTTGAATATTTCTCAATCGTAAAGCAACATATATTCTTAGATTGATATTTCAATATTTCAACTAATTTTGAATAATCAACTGTACTTTTAATATCATCATTTTGAGTAGAATTTTCAAAATCAGCCCATAAAAAAACATCTAAACTAAAAAGTTGGCCTAATTCCCTTTCTTCTTCCAGGACTCCTACTCTTGCCCAAAGTTTAATGTCCTTGATTTTTAAATATGTTTCCATTTTAAAAATATTTAAACATCTTTATGAGTATATATTGATTTTCCAGATAAAAAATCGTCAACAATATGGCCTTTGCCTCTTAAAAAATACTTATAAGTTACTAATCCCTCTAGTCCTACCGGACCTCTTGGGGGTAATGTCTGAGTAGATATTCCAACTTCCGCGCCAAAGCCATATCTAAAACCATCTGCAAATCTTGTTGAGCAATTATGAAAAACGCCTGCGCTATCAATCTCGCTCATGAATTTATTGGCATTACTAATATTTTCAGTAACTATTCCATCTGTATGTTTTGAACTAAATTTTTGTATATGAGCAATGGCCTTATCTAAATCATCAACAATTTTTACGGAGAGAATAAGATCTAGATATTCAGTTTGCCAGTCTTTGTAATTAGCTTCAAATGCAACACCCATTTGGACTGATTTTTCATCTCCAATCAATTTAACATCGTTGGAATTAAAAATCGGAATCGCTTTTTTTAAAAAGTTAGAGGCAATATCTTTATGTACTAAAAGAGTCTCAACAGAATTACATGCAGCTGGATATTGAACCTTACTATCTAAAGCCACTTTTAATCCAATATCTAGATTTGCTTCATTATCTATATACAAATGACAAATTCCATCAGCATGTCCCAAGACAGGAATCGTTGTATTTTCCTGTATAAATTTTACGAGTTCATTACTTCCTCTTGGAATAATTAAATTTATAAATTTTTCTAAATTCAGCATTGCCATACTATCTTTTCTACTTGTTAATAAACAAATTGTCTTTTCATCAAGATTTGATTTTTGTAAACCCTTCTTTAGTGCAGAAACTATTGCAAGATTAGTAAGATTTGCTTCACTTCCCCCTTTAAGCATTACTCCATTACCGGATCTAATTGCCAAAGAACTTATTTGCATTACAGCATCAGGTCTTGATTCAAAAATAACTCCTAATACTCCTATAGGAACTGTTTTTCTTTCAAGAACTAACCCTTCAGAAAGTTCCTTTTTTATTTGTATTTGGCCAACCGGATCTGATAAATTGCCAACTTTTCTTATCCCTTCGATTCCTGATATTAGTTTTTCTTTTGATAACTTCAATCTAGAAAGTAAAGCCTTAGGAATTCCTTTATTTTTTGCTTTTATATAATCTTCAATATTAGCCTCAATTATTTCTTTAGAGTTTTTTTCTAAAGAATCAGCCATTAAGTTCAAGGCTCTAATTCTCTCATTATTTTTGGTTTGGCTTGTTTTAATTGAAGCTAGACGTAGTTGCTCTGCTTTATCTAAAAGATCAGTATCAGGTATCGGAACTTCAAATATATCAGTCATAATATAAATTAACTAATACTTATAATAATTCAAAATAAGCACTCTTTAAACTTTATTTAAGGAATTAATATCTGAAAAACAATTGAACTTGACTTTTCCACTCTCCCTCGGAATCAATAGAACCTAATAATTCTAAGTTTGGATTAGCTTGTAAAGTCAGTATCCCTAAAGGGGGTAAATCATCTCTATCTGGAGTAGCTTGAACAGAAAAGTTTACTCTATCAGTAATATCAAGACCTATTTCAGCAATCCAAGCTTGAGTAGACAACCCAGTATTTGAAGATGATTCATCTGTATCATCTAAGTCAAGGTTTTCATTAGAAAAAACATTATTAATTGGTTCATTATTTTCAATTAGGGCAGGATATAAAGACAATTGAAATTTCTCACTAAATGCATTTGCGGTATTTATTTGAGAAATAAATGCTCTATTTATTAAATTTGCGGAGTTTCCTCCTATCAAACCAATAATTTGAGATCTGTTATAACTTGGAGTACTTCTTAATTGTATTTTTTTATTTTCATCCTCAAATGATAATTGATCTAGAAATCCTTCATATGATGCTTCGATTTTTATAAGTCTTGTATTACCGATTCCAACCGCTCCAAAGCCACTTGAACTAACATTCGCATCTTGGCCACTTGAAATATTGAGATCTTGATCATTTTCACTAATTGGTATTATTGAATCTGGAACTTTACTGATAAGTGAAAAGTTAATAAAAGGAACAATACCACTTCTTGAGGCAAATAAAATATAATTTTCTTTATTTTTGTCTAATCTGAATGGTGTTGTATATAAATTTGCTGTACCTCTACTTAAATTAATAAGGCCTCTGGCATTTAAATCTTCTCCAACTTGTCCATTAAAACTTAAATCTAACTTGGTATCTAAATAAGCCTTTACTATCCCTGCATATTGAATTCTAAAATCTGGGCCAAGTTTTAATATTAAATTCTTAAAACTTAAATTTTCAAGATAATTTGGGAGATTTTCTCCTAAAAGAAAAGAATTTAATATGGTCTCATTAGAAATTATTTCAATATTCTTATCTTTTTTCCAAAATAGTTCAGGCCAATTGCTCTCATAATTCCTTCCTTTAACATTATTTTTTTTATTATTTTTTTTATTATTTTTTTTATTAGCATTGTTTAAATTAATAAAACCGTTATTTAGTGCTAAGTTTCCACTAAATATAGGTTCTTTGAATGATCCATCAATATTGATTTTAGAGTCAGTTAGAAATTTCATATTATTAGATTTAATAGTAAAATTATTACTTAATAATCTAAAATCTGTTTCATTTAAAATTCCTTTATTATAAAAAGGCAAAACCCCCTTAATAAAAATATTTCCAGAATTATCATCAGAAGCCTCAAAGCTTTTAATTTCTATTTGATCAAAATCGAAAATTATTGTGCTATTGATATTTTTAATGACATTACTATAAATATCAATTTCAGAATCCTTAATAAAAACAAAACCATTAGCAATAGGTTTATTAAGAGTTCCTTTTATTATCATTCTTAGAGTTACATCACCTTTCTTAAAAGTAAAATAATCTCCAGCAAAGATATCGACTAATTCAATAAACTTTCCATTACCATTTAATCTCAAGTCTAATTTATCCAGAGTATTAAAGGGAATAGAACCTGAAATATTTATTGGGGTATTTGAATTATTCAATAAAAAAGATAACTCTAAATCAAGAATTGAATCAATATATTGGACTTCTCCAATATCTAATGTGATCGGGCTATTATTAACAGATATATTATTTGAAGAAATATTAGTCGTAAAGATTTTTTTATCTAGATTATAAAGTAAATTAATATCCAAATTTCCTTTAAAATCTCTAGGTTTATCTAAAAAGATATTTATAGTTTTTAAAGGTAATTTATTAATATTTATAAAACCTTTTCCTGTAAAAAGTCCTCCTTCTAAATCTAGAGAAAACTCTTCTTTAGAACTTTTCTTAGTTTCGCTTTTAATATCAAGATATCCATTTAATTTAGTTTTTAATCTAAAATTAGATCTATTATCACCTGCTATCGATACATTTGCATCATATCTACTTTTAAATTTTCCTAAATATCTTTTTAAATTAAATTTATCTTCCAAAGATTTATTATTATTTAAAAAATTATTTATAAAAAGTATTTTTTCGTTAAATGAGCTATCAATATTATCAATTTCTATATCATCCAAAGCTCCAGAATTACTATTAGGAAGAACTTGTTTATTATCAAAATTTAAAATATCGACTGCTGTTAGTAATGTCCAACTAGTACTAATATTATTAAAAATTATATTAAAATTATCATCTTTATTAGAATCATATTCAATATCAATCATACCTCCATCAATTGGATATAATGATGAATTAATATAAAGTGATTTATCATTAAACGTAAAATCAAATAATGAATTAGCAAACTTTATATTCCTATATTTGCCCAAACTCCAAGCTAAACGACCATCAAAATAAGTTTGATCTTTAGATAAAAAACCAGAACCATTAACAATACCACTAACTCTATCGAATTCATTATTACTAATAGCCAATTCAAGCTCATCTAAAGGAAAATTATTTGCATTCCAAAGATACTTATCATCATCTTTAACTAAATTTATACTACCTTTATTAGAATTGAATATTCTGCTAAAGGTTATATTCTCTAATTTAATATTTGAATCAAGATTAAAGGTAAGAAAAGAAGGCACAGGTGAATATCTATTCTTCATATTTACTACATATTTATTATTTTGATTTTTGATCTCACCCTCCCATATTTCTCTTATCCTTATACCTTTGTAATGAGGATAATCAACATTGAAATTTATTTGAATATCAGGTTTATTTATCTCACCATTTAATTCGCCTTTTGCAGTAATAAAACCTCTTATCTTATCTTTACGGAAAATATTTAAATTAGATAATTGGGTTCTATTTAGAATAAAACTTGAATTAATATTTCCAAAATTTATTCCCCTTTTATCAAACCAATATGGCATTTCTCCCGATAATTGTATTTCAGGATTTAAACTATCTAAATAACCAACATTACCTTTTAAATTTATATTATTAATATTTTTATTTAAAGGAACATTTAGATCAAAATCCGAGATCAAAGTACCATAATTAAGATTTTTTATATTGGCGATAATTTCATTGCCTTGGCATAAAAACCTAATAGAATCAGCTTTTATATCCTCTACTAATTTATTGGTTTTTAACCTTAAGTTATTCAAAGAAAGATTTCCATTGCAAAAAGTTTTTTTGGGAGATTTATAAAATTTAAAATTGGATTTAATTTGTCCACCTCTTAAGGCAAATTTCCTATCACCAAAAATATACTCAGAATCCTTCAAATTTATACCCCTAGATAATATCTCGAGATTCAAAAAGTCTTTATTTAATTTAGTATTTAGTTTTAAATTTAAATTACCTTTGCCCTTAGTATATGTCTGTAAATTACCAATAAAATGCTGAAATTTTGATTTGTATATTAATTTCCCTTTTAGTTTAGTCTCTATTCCAATATCATTTAATTTGAAATTTGCAGGTTCTTTTAAATTAAAATTCAGATCATACTTTACTTTATTTTTAATAAATCTTTTTTCATTATTATCAAATTCTCCTCTTTTGAAAAAAGAATTATTTATTTCAATTTTAGTTTTTTTTGGTGTTACATTAAAAATCCATCTTTGATTTAAAAATGATCTAATTGGCATAATGCCTATATATAGATCCTTCACAAAGATTTCAGAATTTAAATTTTTATTATCAACAACTTTTAGATTTTTTAAAGAAATGCCAAGAAATCTGATCCCTGAATAAACACCCAAATCTACTTCTTTATTTAGATATTTTTCTATCCTATCTTCAAGTATGTTTTTTCTATTATTATAAAAATCTTCAAGAAACTTATTTAGCAACAAAGTTCCTAAAAAACTAATTGACAAAACAGTCCCTAAGAAAAAAAGCTTTTTATTAAGAATTAGAGATCTAATTTTTTTTCAAGTTAGAAGCCCAAAATAGAGTAGGCTTACAAAATATAAGAAATTAATCAGGTTAAAGCCACTAAATGTCTTTTTTTGAACTATTAAAGAATACACCTAAGATATTTGGGTTTTTAGGGATATTTCTTTTTCTTGTTACTTTAATTGCATTTATTTTTAACTTTAATTTTAAATTTAGAATTACGGGAGCAACTATATTTTCATTATTACTCTCTTTGAGCAGTTGGGCTTTTATACAAAGCTATTCAGATAATACAAAAATAGATGGAGCAAAATATGTTCCAATTGTTTATGATAATGGATTTGATTTAATTGTTACAAAAGCTGATAGTGAATTTCCAGAGGAAGCAATTGAGCCAACTTTAAGGCAATTATCTGAAAATCTTAAAAAAGGTAGTAGATCAGGATCAAACGTTAAAATTATAATTAGGAAACTTGATAAGATATCCGATGACGTTAGTAAGCCAGTAATTATTGGAGAAATAGAAAAAAGCTTTAATATGAATTAAACGAATAAATGGTAGATGAAAAATTTTTAGAAATTTTACCTGAGAATTTCAGACATGAAAAGTCTTTTTTAATTAAAAGGAAACTAGATGACATTAAAAGATTAAGTCAACTTAGTGATTCTGAATTAAATAACATTCTAAAATCTCACTCATTATGTACATTAAATAATTTAAGAAAAATTAGAGCTATCGCTAATTTTAAAAATCAGCTTTCAATAACTCCATATGAATCTTATTTACTATTACATTGTGGGATAGGGTCTATCAAATCTCTTTCAGTTTTAAACCCATATGATCTCAAAGAGAGAATTGGAAGGTTGGAGAGAAGTCTTAGAACTAATACTCAAACAAATATAACTTTATCCACTTTAAAAGATTGGATAAAAAGGGCTAGTGAAATCTGTAAATCTATTTAAAATCTTGGTTAAAAGATTTTTTTAATGTAGAATTTATAAAAGATTATAAATAAATGAATAACTTTTTTTTATTATCATTTTTATCGATAAGCTATTTAAATCCTGTTTTAAGTCAATCAAATCTTTTGGAAAGCGTCAAAAAGAATCCTGCTGATGCAATTAAGATCTGTAATAAATTTAAAGAATTAAACTCAAAAGGCATCTCAGCAAGTTCAGATAAAGCTATAGAATTTGTTTCAAAAAAAAATAACTTGAATCCAATTAATGCTGAAATTCTATCTATTTATGTAATTGGACTTCATTGTCCTCAGGTTATATAAACACTTAAATGCGGGAAGTAAAATGGGTTGATAAGTCTTTAAGATTAAATGATGGGGTTGAACTAGTATCAAGAATTTGGACACCTAAAGAAAAAGGTTCTTGGCCCGCTTTATTAATGAGACAACCATATGGAAGAGAAATAGCTTCAACAATTACTTATTCTCATCCTGAATGGTGGGCTTCAAAGGGATACGTTGTAGTAGTACAAGATGTTAGAGGTCAGGGATCATCTGGTGGGGTATTCAAAGGGTTTTCTCAAGAACCTAGTGATACATCAGAAACGCACCAATGGGTAAGATCTCTAAAAGAATGCAATGGAAAACTTGGCTTATATGGCTTTTCATATCAAGGATTAACACAACTTACAGGAACAAAAGATTCAAAGCCTCCTGATTGCTTATCGCCCGCAATGACGGGGATAGATTTTAAAAATCATTGGAGTTCGGATGGGGGGGCTTTTTGGTGGAATAATAATATTTCTTGGGGATTACAAATAGCTGCCTTAAAGATGAGAAGGGAAAATAATTTTTTAGGTTGGGAAGAAATAATATCAGCCCTAGAAAATAAAAGTTATTTAAGAAAAGGAATAGATCTTTTAAAAAGATATGATCCCAATAACTTCGTACTTGAATGGCTTAACAATCTAAATCAAAATAAAGATTTTCTAGAGATAAAACTAATTACATCATGGCTAAAAAAACCAATGTTAATTATTGGAGGTCTTTGGGATCCTCATTTAGGAGGTGCATTTGACCTTTATCAAAAATCAATAGCCGCAGGTGGAAATCCTGACATAATTATTGGGAATTCTACGCATCTGAATTGGTGGGAGGGATCACAAAAAACTCTTTTAGATTTTTTTGATACCCACCTCAAAAAAGATAAAGAAGTTAATAAAACAAGTTCTTTTAAACATAAAAAAATTTGGAATCTTTCATTAAAAAAATGGGATCTAATTGAAGAGGACAATATTCATTATTGCAAGTTTGGTCTTGAAAGCAAAGGCACAGCAAATGTCGAAATTATAGATGGAAGTCTCAACTTGAATTCAAGAGGGTCGGGCTGGTTTTCAATTGTTCATGATCCGTGGAGGCCATTTCAAGCAGACGGAGGACACTTAGGTCCAAATCCTGGCTTGTTTGATAGATATCTTTTTGACAAAAGATTAGATGTGGGTGTTTTTCAAACCAATCCCTTCCAAAAAGATCTTCAGCTTTCAGGAATACCTATACTTGAAACCTCTGTAAAGAGTGATAAGAAAAGCTTTGATATATGCCTTGCTTTATCTCTAGTTAATGAACAAGATAAAACTGTTAAACAATTTTCTACTGGATTTTTAAGAGTTAAAAACTCACAAAGAGACGAAAAATGTGATTGTAAAATCTCAATGCATCCTACTAACATTACGATTCTAAAAGGTACAAAACTAAGGTTATCTATATCAGCAGCTGCATACCCAGCTATTGGTGTTAATTCAGGATTTGGTGACGATCTGATTGGTGCTCCAACTATTAATCACAAAATAATAACTTTGAGTTTTGAACTTAATAAAACATTTATGAGAATGACTCCATTTTTTAATTAATTTTTTTTATTTGGTTGATAATTTGATAAACTAATTTCTTAACAGCTACCAGTCATGAAAGAAACTATTCAAACAGACTGGATTAAATCAGAAGCTTTCAACCTCGAAAATTGTTGCAATGATAATCCATTAAATATTTTAGGTCCCCATTTCGTTAATGGAAAGTGGGTAACAAGAGTATGGATGCCTGAGGCCGATGAAGTAAATATTACTTTTAAAGATAAAACATATAAAACAACTACGTTAAATCATAAATGGCTGTTTGAAGTAACACTTCCTGAAGACCCCCAAAATAATTATCAAATAAATGTACTAAGAGGAGGAGTTTCTCATTCACAGCATGATCCTTGGGCTTTCAGGGAAGAATGGATGGGGGAATTAGACAGACACCTTTTTGCTGAAGGTAATCACCATCATATTTGGGAAAAAATGGGGGCTCACATCCATGAAGAGACAAATCAAAAAGGGGTAATGTTCTGTATTTGGGCACCAAATGCAAAATCAATCTCAATAATCGGAGATATAAATTCTTGGGACGGGAGACATCATCCTATGCAAAAGAGGTTAGGTGGTATTTGGGAATTATTTATGCCAACAATGAAAGAAGGAGATGCTTATAAATATGAAATAAGAACTCAACAAGGACATATTTATGAAAAAGCAGATCCATATGGTTTCCTTCATGAAGTCAGACCCCAAAATGGCTCAATAGTATCTAGGCTAAATAATTTTAATTGGGAAGATAGTTCTTGGATAACTAATAGAGATTCATCTAGTCAAATTAATAAACCTATTTCAGTTTATGAGATGCATTTGGGAAGTTGGATGCACGATTCAATTGATAATAAATATATTGAAAAAAATGGACAGTCAAGATCTCCAGTTCCTGCAGCAGACTTAAAACCTGGGACAAGGTTTTTAACTTATCCAGAGTTAACAGAAAAACTTATCCCATATGTAAAAGAAAGAGGATTTACTCATATCGAATTAATGCCTATTTCAGAACATCCTTTCGATGGATCCTGGGGCTATCAAGTCACTGGTTGGTACGCCCCAACAAGTAGATATGGTACTCCTAATGAATTCAAAGAGTTTATAAATAGATGCCATGAAGAGGGTATAGGTGTAATTCTCGACTGGGTTCCTGGCCATTTTCCAAAAGATAAGCATGGTTTAGCTTTCTTTGATGGTTGTCATCTTTACGAACATGGTGATCCTCGTATTGGAGAGCATAAAGAATGGGGTACTTTAATATTTAACTACAGTAGAAATGAGGTAAGGAATTTTTTAGTAGCAAACCTTATTTATTGGTTTGAAGAATTCCATATTGATGGGATAAGAGTAGATGCTGTAGCTTCAATGTTATATAGAGACTATTTACGTCCTGATGGTGAATGGATTCCAAATGAAAATGGCGGGAATGAAAATTTAGAAGCTGTTAAATTTCTTCAGCAAGCAAACCATGTACTTTTTCAGCATTTTCCAGGAGCACTATCTATTGCTGAAGAATCCACAACTTGGCCAATGGTTACCGAGCCTACAAATGTAGGTGGGCTAGGTTTCAATTTAAAATGGAATATGGGGTGGATGCACGATATGCTCGATTATTTTGAAATAGATCCTTGGTTTAGGCAATTTCATCAAAATAGTGTGACCTTTTCAATAACTTATAATTACACCGAAAATTTTATGCTTGCCCTTAGTCACGATGAAGTTGTTCATGGGAAAAGTCATCTTTTACATAAAATGCCTGGAGATGATTGGAAAAAATTCGCGAATACAAGGGCTTTATTGACTTACATGTGGACGCATCCTGGTAAAAAGACAATTTTTATGGGAATGGAATTTGGACAAAGGCAAGAATGGAATGTTTGGGATGATCTTCAATGGGAACTATTAGAATTTGAACCCCATAAAGGTATTAGAAACTTGGTTGATGACTTAAATAAACTTTATAAAAATGAGCCATCTTTATGGAAAAATGACTTTGATCCTTATGGATTCCAATGGATAGATTGCGATGACACTTCTAATTCAGTTATCAGTTTTATGAGAAGGGAAAATGAAAGTAATGAATGGCTTGTAGTTGTGGCAAACTTTACCCCTAACTTTCATGGATCCTATAAAATAGGTGTTCCTCTTGAGGGTTTTTATAAAGAAATTTTCAATTCAGACGGTTCTAGATATGGCGGCAGTAACAAAGGGAATATGGGAGGGAAGGAAACTTTAAAATATAATATTCATAATTATGAAAATGCTCTTGAAATTGTTTTACCACCCCTAAGTGTAAGTATCTTTAAGCATCAATTAAAGAAATAATAAAGGTTTATTAATTAGTCAATTTCATTTAATTCTTCACATAGTGAATTTAATCTGCTCCACGTTGTAAAATTTTTAGGTTAAAGATTTTTAATTTTTAAAAAAAAATCATATTGAACTCAAAAAATGGGTGAGAATTTACCACTTTTACTATCTGCTGCCTTAGGAAAGAAAGTTAATAGGCCTCCAGTATGGATGATGAGACAAGCGGGCAGATATATGAAGATTTACAGAGATTTAAGAGAACGCCACCCTAGCTTTAGGGAAAGATCTGAGAATCCTGAACTCTCTTATGAAATTTCAATGCAACCTTTTATGGCTTTCAAGCCAGATGGTGTAATTCTTTTTTCAGATATACTTACCCCTCTTCCTGGAATGGGAATCAACTTTGAAATAATAGAAAGTAAGGGTCCAATAATAGAGGATCCCATAAGAAATATTCACCAAATAGAAAATTTAAAAGAATTAATTCCGAACGAAAGTTTAAGTTTTGTGGGAGAAGTCCTTTCAGCATTAAGAAAAGATGTAAAAAATGAAGCAACGGTTCTTGGATTTGTTGGAGCACCTTGGACTTTGGCTGCATATGTCGTTGAAGGGAAAAGCAGTAAAAATTATTCTTTAATAAAGTCAATGGCTTTTAAAGAACCTGATTTACTTCACAAACTTCTTGATCACTTTGCGAAATCCATTGGTGAGTATTTAAAGTATCAAATAAAATCTGGCGCTCAAGTTGTACAAATTTTTGACTCTTGGGCAGGACAATTAAGTCCTCAAGACTATGATATTTTTGCTGGGCCCTATCAAAAAAAAGTTGTTGACATCGTTAAAGAAGAATTCCCAGATACTCCGATAATATTGTATATATCGGGAAGTGCTGGGGTATTAGAAAGAATGGCTAAAACTGGCGTAGATATAATTTCACTAGACTGGACTGTAGATATTGAGGAGGCTTGCAAGCGAATCCCTAAAGGAATAGGAATACAAGGAAATGTTGATCCAGGTATATTATTTGGAAATAAAGATTCCATAAAAGAGAGAATCGATAATACTTTCAATAAAGTAAAAGAGAGAAAATATATTCTTAATTTAGGTCATGGAATTTTACCAGGCACACCAGAAGAAAATGCTCAAACATTTTTTGAACATGGTAAAAAACTAACTTATTAATTTATATTTTGGCAATTAAAAACTTATTAATAACAGGTTCTAACGGATGTGTTGGTCAATATTTGATTGATTGGTTTTTAAAAAACACTCGATTTAGGCTTTATCTCATGGTAAGAGATAAAAATAAGCTCTCCCTTGCTATACAGAAGAACAAGCGGATTAAATTGCTTATATGTGATATCAGAGAATGCAATAGATTTAGTAAAGAAATTAGTCAGGTAAACTTTCTTATCCACACTGCTACAGCTTGGGGTGATCCAAAAAGGGCATATGATGTAAACATAAAAGCGTTCGAAGAGTTATTAGGAATGCTTGAAAAAGATAAATTAGAGAAAATAATTTATTTTTCAACAGCCAGCATACTTAACAAACAATGTGAATTAATGAGGGAATCTTTAATTTATGGAACAGAATATATACAAACAAAATATAAGTGTTTTGAAAGACTTAAAGAAAGCTCATTTGCAGAAAAAACATTCGCAGTTTTTCCTACATTAGTTTTTGGAGGGACTCTTAATAAAAGAAGTAAGTATCCTGTAAGCTATTTAACAAGCGGATTGAAAGAAATAAATAAATGGCTTTGGTTGGCAAGATTTCTAAAACTTGACTCAAAGTTTCACTTTATACATGCCAATGATATTGCACAAATTTGTGGGTTTCTAATTAAAAATCATAAAGAAGAGAATTACAAAGGGTTCAAAAAATTTGTATTAGGTCAAAACTTTATTTCAATTGATGATGCGATAAATATCCTTTTAAAGAGAAAGGGAATAAATAGATATTTTTCCATCCCCTTAACAAAAACAATAATGAAAATATTATTAAGAGTGCTTCCTATTCAAATGACTCCTTGGGATAGCTTCAGCATAAAAAAATATGACTTTAACCATGTGCCCATAACGAATCCTGAGAAATTAAATTTAAAGAGTTATGCTAGATCCCTGCAAGATGTTTTAAGGTTAGCAAAGTTACCAGGTTGTAATATCAATTAAACTTCTCGCGATTTAGTTCCAAAAACCTTGTAATATATATAGATAGTAAATTTAAATTATGTTACGTTCAATCTTTGCAGGTTTTTTTGCAATAGTTTTAACTCTAGGCTTAGGAATTTCTTCTGTTTCTGCTAAAACTGTTGAAGTTAAGCTTGGTACTGACGCTGGAATGTTAGCTTTTGAACCAAGTTCTGTAACTATCAGTACAGGTGATACTGTTAAATTCATCAATAATAAATTAGCTCCTCATAATGCTGTTTTTGATGGCCATGAAGAATTAAGTCATGCTGATCTAGCCTTCGCTCCTGGTGAATCTTGGGAAGAAACATTTGATACAGCAGGAACTTTTGACTACTATTGTGAGCCTCATAGAGGAGCAGGGATGGTAGGAAAAGTAATTGTTGAATAAAATCATTAATTAATTAAAAAAATTTACTAAATATTGCGATTATTTTAATTAATCAAATCAAATACTAAAATGAAATTTGTCCCAAGTGAATTCTCAAATTCTGCTTGGGATATTTTTATTTTATCAAAGGAAATTGCGCATAATAATTTTCAGCAAAATGTAGATTCTGAAAATATATTACTTGCACTAGTAAAACAAGATATTTTAACCTCTAAAATACTAAAAAAAAATGGTTTAAATATTAGAAAGTTAGAAACAAAGTTAATTTCTTTATTGAATGCGAAAGCAAAAATGAAGAATAAACAAAAAACTCTATTTATAGGCAAAACCACAGAAAGAGTTTTTTTTAAAGCAAATGATTTAAGAGTTTCGTTTAATGATGTAGTGATATCAACAGAACACATACTTTACGGTTTATCTTATGATGAAGTTTGCAGTGAATTAGTTTTAAATACAAAAAAAATCCCTGAATTTTTAGAACTTTTAAATAAAATGAAATCTGAATCCACGATTAATAATAATTTTGAAAGCTCAAATGAAACTTTAGATAAATTCGGCATTGATCTTACAAAATCAGCTAGAGATGGCATCCTTGACCCTGTGATTGGGAGGGATGAAGAAATCAGGAGAACGATTCAGATTTTAAGCAGAAGAACAAAAAATAATCCTGTTCTGATAGGAGAACCTGGAGTAGGAAAAACTGCAATAGTAGAAGGTTTAGCGCAGCGAATCGTTAATGGAGATGTCCCATCTTCATTAAATAACAGGCAATTAATATCAATCGATATGGGTTCATTAATAGCTGGAGCAAAATACCGAGGCGAATTTGAAGAGAGAATTAAAAATGTTTTAAAAAAAGTTAAAAGTTCTGAAGGTAAGATTATTCTTTTTATAGATGAAATTCATACAGTTGTTGGAGCAGGAGCAACTGGAGGATCTTTAGATGCAAGTAATCTTTTAAAACCAATGCTTGCTAGGGGGGAATTAAGATGTATAGGTGCTACGACAATTAATGAGCATAAACAAAACATTGAAAAAGATCCTGCGCTTGAAAGGAGATTTCAGAAAATAAAAATTAACGCTCCTTCAGTAGATGATACGATTTCAATACTTAGAGGGCTAAGAGAAAAATATGAGGTTCATCACAGTGTAAGAATTTCTGATAATGCTCTTGTTGCAGCTGCCAGTTTAAGTGAGAGATATATAAATGATAGATTTCTACCAGACAAAGCAATCGATTTAATTGATGAAGCCGCTTCAAGATTAAATATGGTAATAACATCCAAACCAGAAGAAATTGATGAGATTGATAGAAAAGTTTTACAACTAGAAATGGAGAATTTATCCTTAAAAAGGGAATCAGATGATTTTTCTTTAGAAAGGCTAAAAAGAATTAATAATGAACTTCAGGATCTTAAGATTAGGCAATCTGAATTAAATAATCAATGGAGAAAAGAGAAAGAAGAAATTGATGAGATTAGTAATTTAAAAGAAGAAATTGAATCTACTCAATTAAAAATTGAACAAGCCAAAAGAAGTTTTGATCTCAATAAAGCAGCAGAATTAGAATTTGGAACCTTAACTTCTTTACAAAAAAATTTAAAGACAAAAAGCGAAAATTTAGTAGATTCTTTTAAAAATGGTGAAAAGAATCTTTTAAGGCAAGAGGTTAATTTCGATGATATAGCG
This sequence comes from Prochlorococcus sp. AG-679-K21, assembly GCA_003208885.1. Taxonomy (GTDB): domain Bacteria; phylum Cyanobacteriota; class Cyanobacteriia; order PCC-6307; family Cyanobiaceae; genus Prochlorococcus_A. The sequence continues at coordinate 24,585 of QCUP01000006.1, forward strand.
GAAGTTGTCTCGAAGTGGACTTCTATTCCAGTAAATAATTTAAACCAATCTGAAAAAGAAAAACTTTTAAAACTAGAATTGACTCTTAAAGAAAAAATTATTGGTCAGAATAATGCTATCTGCGCTGTTTCAGATTCAATTAAGAGATCAAGGACAGGACTAAATGATCCGAATAGACCAATAGCTAGTTTCTTATTTTTAGGGCCAACAGGAGTAGGAAAGACTGAACTAAGCAAAGTAATCGCCAAAACAATATTTGACTCGAATTCATCAATCACGAGACTAGACATGTCTGAATATATGGAAAAGCATTCTGTAAGCAAAATTATTGGAGCCCCTCCAGGGTATCTAGGTTTTGAATCAGGAGGCCAATTAACCGAAGCCGTTAGGAAAAACCCTTACTCTCTTATACTCCTAGATGAAATAGAAAAAGCCCACAAAGATGTTTTAGATATCTTATTACAAGTTCTTGATGATGGGATTATTACCGATGGGCAAGGCAGAACAATTAGTTTTAAAAATTCAATAATTGTTCTTACAAGTAATTTAGGAGGTCAATCTATAAATGATTTATCTATTAGGAACGAAGATAAAAATGAAATTAAAAATATTGTGAATGTTGAATTGAAGAAATTTTTTAAACCAGAATTTTTAAACCGCCTAGATGAAATAATTATATTTCAAAATTTAGAATTAAATGAATTAAAAGATATAGCTAAAATACAACTAAAAATCCTAAAAAATAGGCTCATCAAAAAAGACCTAAACTTTCAAATTACAGATGAGGCTATTGACCATCTAGTCAAAAACAGTTTTGAAAGTAGTTATGGAGCCAGACCATTAAAAAGATTTATTCAAAAAGAAATTGAGACAAAAATTGCAAATAATATTCTCAATAACAATTACTTAAATAAAAAAGAGGTTTATATTTCTATTAAAAATGGATGCATATTTGTAGATTGATATTTTGATTAAATAAATCTTAATACCACTCTGGGAATCTTTCAAAACTAGCAGAATTTGATTTATTTTCTTTTGATTCAGCTTTCCAGCAGCATGTTCTTCCTTTATCATTATTCTTCAAGTATTCATTAGCCCATTGCCAAATCATTTCAGAAGAAAATTCCATTCCAACATTATCCATAATCTTCAAATTTAAAGCATCTAAATCATCTAATTTCCTCCAGTAATTTAATAAAGGATCATCACTATTTACAAGAAATGTATGATCAAACTGTTCTTTAAGCCTTTTCTCAAGAGGTTTCAAACCAGAAAAATCAACGACAAAACCATTTTTATCCAGTTCTTTCGCAGCGAACCAAAAGGTAAATGTCCTTGAATAACCATGAACAAATCTACAATGTCCTTTATGGCGCCATTGCCTATGAGAGCAGGGGAAATCCTCATAACTTTTGCTGCAAGAAAATTGTGATGAATGATTATCCATTAATAAACTGATAAGATAAACTTTAGTAAAATAAAGAGAAAGAGGTCTAACACATTAAATATAATGGCTTATTCAACAAATTTTTCCATAGAAGAACTTCGTTTTGATAATAATGGATTAATCCCTGCAATAGCACAAGATTGGCTAGACGGATCCATTCTTATGTTGGCTTGGATGAATAAAGAATCTTTAAATAAAACACTCGAAACAAGAAATGTACATTACTGGAGTCGATCTAGATCTGAGATATGGAGAAAAGGAGCAACGAGCGGTAGTACTCAATTTCTTAAAGAAATTAGATTTGATTGCGATAATGATGCACTTGTTCTTTCAATAGAACAGAATGGCTCAGGGGCATGTCATACAGGCGAAAAAAGTTGTTTTTTCAATGAAATCGATAGTAATTCAGTTAATAAAACATCAAAGAAAATAAATCCCTTTTCTAATATTTGCTCAGAATTATTTGATACTATTAATGAAAGATCAATTAATCCTTTAGAGAAAAGTTATACCAATCATTTGTTAACAAAAGGTAGTAATACTATCTTAAAAAAAATGGGAGAAGAAACTGCTGAATTTATTATGGCCTGCAAAGATAATGACAAAAATGAAATTGCAAATGAAGCTTCTGATATAATTTATCATCTTCAAGTAGCATTGCTGCATAAGGGAGTTAGGTGGAGAGATGTACTAACTATTCTTGAATCAAGAAGAAAAAAAAATAATTAAATATTTATATTTGCAGACTATAAATCTAATCAAATTAATAAATAATAATTATTAATTAAATATTAATTAATTATTACATGTGTAGCTTATTAAGAAATTAACTATAAGTTAAATATATTAAGCAAAAGGTGTAAATCGTGAGTTCATTGAGCGATTTTCTTGGAGAAATAGGTCGTCATCAACTTTTGACACCAGAGAAGGAACTCACTATGGGAAGAAAAGTCCAAGAAATGGTTGTACTTATAAATAGATGTCAAATAGCCGGTGGTAAAGGTCCCGATTGTGAATATTCCGAAGAGGAAAAAAAGAAAATAAAAATTGGGGAAAAAGCTAAGAACGAAATGATTACAGCAAATCTAAGATTAGTAGTTAACCTTTCAAAAAGATATCAGGGAAAAGGTTTAGAATTATTAGATTTAATTCAAGAAGGCACTCTTGGGCTTACGCGAGCTGTAGAGAAATACGACCCTTCAAGAGGGCATAGATTCTCTACTTATGCCTATTGGTGGATAAGGCAGGGATTAAATAGAGCACTCTCAACGCAAAGTAGAACAATAAGAATCCCAGTAAACATTAATGAAAAGCTGACTAAATTAAGAGCAGCAAAATCAAAGCTAATGCAACTTAAAGGTTTTCCTCCAACTAGCATTGAGTTAGCAAATGAGCTGAAAATTACTAAAGAGGAGATAGATGAACTTCTTTCTTGCGAGTTGAGAAGTATAACAGTTAGTCTTCAAGGTACTGTAAAATCTAAGTCCGATCCATCTGAACTTGTTGATATTCTGCCAAGTGATCAAACACCTCCTATGGAATTAGCAGAATTAGCTGAGAGGACAGCCTCTGCCTGGACATTATTAGATAAGGCAAATCTAACTGAAAAAGAAAGAAAAATAGTAAGCCTTAGATTCGGTTTAGATGGTTCAAATGAATGGAGAACTTTAGCTGAAGTTGCAAGACATATGAATTGTAGTAGAGAATATTGCAGACAAGTTGTACAAAGAGCCTTGAGAAAGCTAAGGAAAGCAGGAATCCAAAATGGACTAGTTGATAGTGTTAGCTAAAAATCATTAATTAATTAAATTAAAAATTATGAATGATAGCTATTACAAAAACAAAGAGAAAATTTATGATGCAGAGGTTTTAGAAAGCTCATCATTAGATGAAAATATCATTATAAAAATCTTAATAAGAGCTGGTAGAACTATTGCAAAACCAGCTTTAGAAGTTCTAGAAATGGCTCTCGATCCTTTTACTCCAACACAAGTAAGAGTTTCCTTAATGGCAGCACTAGCTTATTTAATAATGCCATTTGATCTATTTCCTGACTTTATGCCTTTAGTAGGTTACAGTGATGACTTTGTTGCTCTCACTGCAGTTTTAAGTATATGGAGTAGATATATGACTCCTGCAATAAGAGCAAGAGCAGAAAGGAAACTTAATAAATTGTTCCCTTTTGTTAAATGAGTGAACTATCACAGGGAGAAGAAAAAAAACTTATATCTTTTATTAAAGATTGGTTAAAATCCCATGGATATACACAAAAAGATCTAGCTAATGAATTAAATCTCAAATCAAGCCGAACCTCAGAAATCACCCAAAAACTTAAAGAATTTTATAAAAAAGGAGGTATTTTCAACATTGTAAAAAATCTCATAAAGATAGAACAAAATTGGCTAAACAATACTCCAACCAATTCTAAAGGAATAAACGAAACCCACCCATATAATCAATTAGATATCGACTCCTTAGTGAACCAAATAAAAAAAGACAGTAGTAAATAAAATATTTAAATAAAGCTATTTTTTATTTAAAAACTAACTTAAATATCTATATATACGTAGTATTTTAGAATCATTTTTATTGAGAATTCTATTATTTATTTATAATTTTTTCTTATAAATAAAAAACTTATTTTTACAATTTTAAAAAATATTTGCCATTCTAATTATAAATAAAATCATCTAAAAGATTATTGTTTTTTATATAAACTTTATTAAAATGCTTGGATCCATGGATAAATATTAAAATCAATCCATATACCTTCCTGCCAATAAATATCTTTCTCAATTAATTGTCTTAATTCTTTTTCATTATTAGCGTTAAAAATACCAAATAAATATTTTGTACATTTAGTAGGTCCTAAAGTAATTAAAATATTTCTATTTTTTAAATCCCCAAGTCTATCAAGATGCTTTTTACGAAATGGTTCCCTTTTGTTAATTGCATCATCACAATACTTCCCAAATACTATAAATTTTTCCATCATTAAAAGATAACTAATTGAATAAATATATGATTAATAATTGCACAAATTACATACTAATTGCTATGTTAATTAAGAATAACTTTTTATTAATTTATTATGCTAAGTGGTAGCGATCTCCTTGCTAAAGTTAAAGAACTTGGTGATGTCAGCAAGTCGGATCTTGTTCGTGCATGTGGATACGTTTCCACGAAAAAAAATGGAAACGAGCGTTTAAATTTCACTGCTTTTTATGAAGCACTTCTTGAAGCAAAAGGGGTTAACCTCGGAGATACCGGAGTTGCAGGTATTGGTAAGGGTGGCAGAAAGTTAAGTTATATAGCGACAGTTCAAGGTAATGGTAATCTTTTAATTGGGAAAGCATATACAGCACTTTTAGACTTAAAAGCAGGCGACGAGTTTGAAATAAAGCTTGGGAGAAAACAAATAAGATTATTACCCTCGGAATAATCCCTATAAAATTATCCTAAGTTATAAGAATTAAAACCCCTTTTCATCTAGGGGTTTTTTAATAAAAAAACATGCAAAATTAGCTTTTTAATTACATTTATTGATCAGCAGCTTTACGCATTTCTTCACAAAATTTACCAATTTGATTAACAACTTCCTTTTCATTACTATTAGAGATTCTTTTAACAAATGCACTTCCAATAATTACTCCATCTGCCCCCCATTTACGAACTTTATTAACATGTTCAGGAGAAGATATTCCAAAACCAACCGCTACTGGATTAACGCTTATTTCTTGTAATTTAATAATAAGATTCTCTACTCTATTTTCCATTTTGTTTCTCTCTCCTGTTACTCCTGTCACGCTTACTAAATAAGTAAAACCTTTTGTATTATTAGATATAATTTTCATTCTTTCAGAGGGCGTAGTAGGAGCAACTAATAATATCAAGTCTATAGAATAAGAACTAATTATTTCTGAAAATTTATATGCTTCTTCCAAAGGAAGATCCGGAATTATTAATCCTGAAACTCCTACTTTAGATGCTAATTCACAAAAATTCTCAAGGCCAAAATTTAATACAGGATTAAAATAAGTGAAAAGTATTATTGGAATATGCAACTTATCTTTCAAAGACTCTAATAATTGAATAACATTTTTCAATGTAGTTCCTGACTTTAATGCTCTAGAAGCTGATAATTGAATGATTGGGCCATCAGCAAGAGGGTCGCTATAAGGAATGCCTAATTCAATAAGATCCGCACCCTTTTCTTGCAACTTTAATAAAATCTCTGATGTAGTCTCAATATTAGGATCACCTGCCATTATGAAAGGCATCAAGGCTAATTTATTGTTTTTCTTTAGTTCCAAGAACTTCTTATTTATTTTTGATAAAGTTTCATTCATAGGAATTTGCGTTTTCTTGTTTTCTTTCATGAATTTTTGAGATTTTTATTTGATAATTATTAAGGAGTTTATGGATTTTTTTCTAAATCTTCCATTAGTTTTTCCTGCTCTTCTTTTGGTAATAAGTTAAATTTGGTTTCTAGTTTATCATTCACAATTTTTTCATACTCTTTTCTATAACGCTTCCTTTGTTCCATAAAAGTCATTTTTCCATTTAAAACTCTAAGAATATAAGATGAAACCCAAGTTATCACAATCACAATCAAGATAAAGTTTGAGATAGTGCTAACTGTAAAGTTATCAAGACCGAATTGTGGCCCCAATTTATAACTTAACAGTCCTAATAATGAGATTAATAAACCTATTTGTACTACCTTACCTTTAGTCAATTATTTAACCTTTGCTATCTCCTCTTAATCTGAGATTTAAAAAAGGAGAAAATAAAATTAAACCTGGAAAAAAAAGAAATACTAATCCATAAACTACTAATCTCTCAAATTTGCCCATAACATTCCACCTATTATTCATCCAGTAAAAAAGTATTAACGGAATAACCACTAAATAAATAGAAATAATTCCAACGTAGGCAACTAAAGTAGCAAATGAATTATTAAAAATACTTTCCATTTAAATTTCGGGTTTATTTAGTTAAAACTTAACAACTATTGAAAGTTATCGTTAGAACTAAAAATAAATAGATTTAGAATGGGAGTGGGGGGACTTGAACCCCCACGAGCTAAAGCGCTCGACGGATTTTAAGTCCGGCGCGTCTACCAATTCCGCCACACTCCCAAAAGGAATTTGCGCTTTTTAATCGTAGCCGAAAGTATCTCAATTGAACAAGAAAAATGCGAATATTTACACTTTTAAGGAAGCAATAGCGGCGCTGGATATTTTTAGAATTAGATTATTTTGAATTATACAAATATTTACTAGTAAAAATTAAGATCGCTGATAAGTTATTAATAATTACTTTTAATTGAAAAAATAAATGACGAGGATTATCAGAGCAAAAAAAGGGTCCTGGTTTTTAGGCGTCTGCAAAGGTCTTGAAAAATCTAATAGAGGAAATGTTTTTTTCTGGCGATTAGTTTTTTTCATCTCTGCATGTTTTACCTTTGGCATTCCAATTTTGATATATCTTGGACTGGCTGTTATTTTTCCTATTGAAAAATCAGAATAAGTATTTCAGCTAGTGATCTAAAGTCAAAAAATCTCGAAATTAGTGAAATTCATTTAAAAATACTGGGAAATTTAATGGTTTATGATTTGCCAGATTATGTCTTGGATATTTATCCTAATGTAGATAGGTTATAAATTAAGAAAGGGACTAAGTTTTACCTCAATCCCTAAATTAGCTTTTCGCTAGTATATTAAATTATAGATTTAATTTTAAGTCCGGCGTTTCTACCAACTCCGCCACACGCCCAAAAGTAATTTGCGTTTCCCAATCGTAGCCGAAACCATATCAATTAAAAAAGAAAAATACCAATATTTAAGTTTTCTCGGAAATTTAAAATTGAATTATATCTTTCAATCATAAAATTAATCTTTTTAAAAAAATTTTAAACTCATATTTTCCTTTAGTTTATGCATTTTCTTAATTTTTATTTAACTACTCCCTCTACTCGCCAATTTAAAGTTTCACCTCCATGAAATGGTTTTATTTGTCCAACAACTTTATTTTTCTCAATTACTTCAATAAATTCTGGAATTTTATTTGACCTAGATACCAATCTTATTTTTTCTTTATTAATAGGTAAATTATAAAAAGTAGGTCCATTCAAGCTAGCAAACTTTTCGAATTGATTTAGTGCATTTTCCTCCTCAAAAACTTTTAAATAACTTTCAATTGCTACTGGAGAATTGAAGATGCCTGCACAACCACAAAAAGCTTTCCACTGTCTTAGGTGAGGAGCAGAATCTGTACCCAAGAAAAAGCATTCTTTTCCACTAGTAGCAGCTTTCCTTAAAGCAATTCTATTATTTTCTCTCTTAGCGACTGGTAAGCAGTAAAAGTCACTATTAAGACCTCCAAAGAACATTGCATTTCTATTTATATGTAAATGATGGGGAGTAATAGTAGCTCCTAAGTTATTCCTCTGAACAAAATCAACTGCATGAGAGGTAGTTATATGTTCTAAAACAATCTTTAACTTTGGAAATTGTTTTATTAAAGGTGAAAGTTCTTTATCTATAAAAACCTCTTCCCTATCAAAAATATCTACTTCAGGATCTGTTACTTCTCCATGAATTAAAAGTGGCATTCCTAGTTCTTGCATAACTTCAAATATTCCATAAAGATTTTCTATTTTTTTAACTCCATGGCTTGAGTTTGTTGTTGCATTAGCAGGATACAATTTGGCAGCAAAAAAAACTTTATTATTAAAGCCTTCTATTATTTCATGTTTTATTGTCTCATCCGTCAGATATATCGTCATTAATGGCTCAAAAGTAGAATTCGCCGACAATGCTTCAGATATAGATTTCTTATAAGTAATACATTTTTCAATTGATGTTATTGGGTTTTTGGTGTTTGGCATCACAATGGCTCTACCAAAAACTTCAGAGGTAAACCTAATAATATTTTTTAAAACAATGCCTTCCCTTAAGTGTAAATGCCAATCATCAGGTTTTAATATAGTTAATTCTTTCAAAATTTTAATTATTTAATTAATCTTAACAGCAAATAAAAATTGACAATAGTTTTTAGATAGTTATTGAATAAATTAAAGATATAATCATCTAAATAAGTCTTTTAAATATGAGTGAATTTATATTGCCAATAATAGAGATTTTAATTGGAATAATATTACTTTTTACAGGTGGAGAATTATTTATACAAGGGGCAATTTCTTTATCATTAATTTTAGGGATACCTCAAATAGTAATAGGATTAACTGTAGTTTCCTTAGGTACAAGTTCTCCTGAATTATTAGTAAGTTTAAATTCAATCTTTAAAGGGAGTGACTCACTGGCAGCAAGCAATGTTATAGGAAGTAATATTTTTAATGTTCTTGTTGTATTAGGAATAAGTTCATTAATTACCCCTTTAAAAGTAAAAAGTAGAATTGTCCGCAGAGATGTTCCTCTTTTAATAGCTATTTCATGTGCGGTTTGGGCAATGTCTTCAACTGGTCTTTTAACTTGGCAAGCAGGCATTTTTCTAATATTTTGTTTAACTTTAAATACAATTTGGGAAATAAATACTATTAAAGAAAATGAGGAGGATACTAAAAAAGCTGAGCCAGAGATTGAAGAATCTTCAGGTATCGAGAAAGGTAAATTTAATATTATATTAAAATTAGTATCTGGAATTTTTCTTCTAAGCTTTGGTTCAAATATTTTAGTAAATGGTTCTCAATCCTTAGCTACTCTATTAGGGGTAAATGAAATCATTATTGGTCTAACTATAGTTGCCACAGGGACATCTCTACCAGAACTAGTTACTTCAATAATTGCAGCATTGAAAGGTAAAACAGATCTTGCAATTGGTAATGTTATTGGAAGCAATTTACTGAATCAGCTTCTTATTCTTGGAAGTTGCAGTGTTTTTTCTGGATTAAAAGGTTTCACAATTGATCAAAGCCTAATAAAAGTTGACTTACCATTTATGGTTTTAACTACTTTTGCCTGCCTCCCAATCTTCTGGACCAAGGGTAAAATCACTAGGACTGAAGGCTTTATACTATTAAATCTATATATTTTCTACATCATTGATAAGATATTGTTCTTAAATGGATTTAACAATCTCTATGAATTGAGAGTTTTTATTTTTATTTATTTTGCATTTTTCACAGTATTTCTTTTTGCCCAAGAAAGTCTCAAAATTTCTAGAAGATAATTTAATTATCCATACATGGTTACAAATTCCTCTGAGATAGTTGGATGCAACGCCATTGTAGTATCAAAATCCTTTTTAGTAATCCCTGCATTTAAAGATACTGAAACCATTTGTACAATCTCAGAAGCTGCTTCTCCAAACATATGGCAGCCTAGGACCCTATCATTCTTTTTATGGACCACAAGTTTTAACATACATTTAGATTTATTTTTTTTGAAGGTATTTGACATAGGAGTAAAATTACACTTAAAAACTTTTACATTTACTTCCGAATAAATTTCTTTTGCCTTTTCTTCACTAAGTCCAACTGTTGAAATTTCTGGGATAGTAAAGACTGCCTTAGGAATATTTTCATAATTAACTTTTCTTTTAAGATCAGCGAAAAAATTATCTGCAAAAACTCTCCCTTGCTCAATTGCTACTGGCGTTAAATTTGGTTTTTTTATGATATCCCCAATAGCAAATATATTAGAATTGCTTGTCTGATTTAGTTCATTAACTTCTAAATATATGCCATCCATTTTTAGATTTAAGTTATCTAAATGCAATTTTTCAAGAGCAGGCTCACGTCCTGTCGCAAAAAGTATATTATTGGTAACAAATTTACTTCCTGATTCCAAAGTCGACTCTAAATTATCATTTATCTTTTTTATTGATTTTAATTGATTTTGGAATTTTAAATTTATACCCAAGGAAGTCATTGATTTTTCTAAACATTCTGACAAATCTTTATCAAAGCCATTTAATAAGTTCTTACCTCTAACTAATTGCGTAACTTCAGTGCCCAAGTTTTTGAAAATGGAAGCAAATTCACAGGCAATATAACCTCCGCCAACTATCAATAATTTTTTTGGAAAATCTTTTAATTCAAAAATATCATCGCTACTCCATGCTAAATCTGCTCCGGGAATATTTAATTTTTTTGGTTTGCCTCCAACTGAAATAAGAATATTTTTAGCACTTATTTTTCTTAAAATATTTTTAGTTTTTGGACAAACTACTTCTATCGTGTTTTGATTTAAAAATCTTCCAAGGCCCTCAAAAACTTTAACGTTTAACTTTTTTAAAGAATTTGAATGCAAGATACTTAATCTAGAAACTTCATCTCTAACATTATTTAGTAAGATGTTAGATTTAAAAGTTATTTCTTTGCTTATTAATCCATACCCTTCAGAAGAATCCATATTTCTTTTATTATTAGCAGCATAAACCATCAGTTTTTTTGGCACACAACCTCTAATAACGCAGGTCCCACCAATTTTATTTACTTCTATTATTGCAACTTTTGCGCCATAACTCGCGGCTCGTTTTGCAGCAGCCAATCCTCCCGAACCAGCACCCACAACTATTAAGTCAAATTCAAATTCCAAAATCTTTTAAATCATTTATTATATCGTAAATATAAAGCTTAATTTCAATAAATGAATAACATCATGAGTTGGGCCGATTTAAGTAAATTCAAAATTGATGATATTGATAGAGTTAATGGGATAAATAATTCTTATTCAAATTTAAGATTATTTGGTCATAGTGAAAAAGAAGTCGAGCTAATTTTATATAGAGATCGACATTCTTGGTGCCCTTACTGCCAAAAGATATGGTTATGGCTTGAATTCAAAAGGATTCCTTACAAAGTAAAGAAAATAAATATGTATTGTTATGGCCAAAAAGAAGAGTGGTATCTCAACAAAGTAAGCTCAGGTAAATTACCTGCAATAGAATTTAATGGCAAAATAATTACTGAAAGCGATAATATTATTACTTTTTTAGAAAATGAATTTGGAACACTTGGTTCCTCTCTATTATCAAATGATATTCGAGAAGCTAGAAATTTAGAAAGAGAAATTTTTAGATCATGGTGTAATTGGCTTTGCAAAAAAAGCTTTAGTTATCTAGATGAATCATTTCGAAAAAATAAATTTAAAGAATCTATTTACAAATTAGAAAAAATATTAAATTTATCCAAAACAGGATTTATTGATTCACCAATATATGATTCAGAAATAATAGAGCCAGGTACTGGAGACATAATTTTTATTCCATATATGGAAAGAATGAACGCTTCATTAAGTTATTACAAGGGGTTCGATTTAAGAAATAATTATCCTTTTATTGATAGATGGTTAACCCTTCTTGAAAATTTCAGTGCATATAAAGGTACTCAAGGTGATTTTCATACTCATTCCCATGATCTACCTCCTCAAATGGGTGGTTGCTTTAGGGATGTTAATGATCAACAAATTTCATTTTCTAATCTAATAGATGTGGGAGAAGGACTTGGTAAGTTGGAATTTAATCAAGATATAGACTTGGATTATTACACTAAATTTGCACTTAAAAGAGTCCTGAAACACAAAGATAATATTATTAATGCCAATCCTTATGAAAAAAACTTATTTGAGGAATCATTAAGGTCTGCTCTTACCTATATGATTACCTCTGAAATCAATGAAGCTCCAAGCAAGGCAATTATATCTATCAATTACTTAAAAAATAGAATTTCTGTGCCAAGAGATATGCCTATAATTTCTGCCAGGATATTAAGACAATCTTTAAATAAAATTGAGTCGACTAGTATTAATTCCAAAATAGATAAAATTCCAGTAAAACATAGATACGATCAAGATCCTGCCAAATTTTTATTGAATTAAAAATTATAGATTTTTTCTTGAATCGATTTGAAGCAAATCTTTTATTTTTTGAACTTGACTTGCAACATTTGGATCACTTGACAATTTTTTTTCCACTTGATCAATAGCATACATAACTGTTGTATGGTCTTTACCTCCAAATTCATCACCAATTTTAGGAAGGCTTAGATCAGTTCCTTGCCTCATGAGATACATACCTATTTGCCTTGCCTGGCTAACTGGCTTTCTTCTGCTTGAACTAACTAATTCTTCAGCTGAAACTTCAAAGAAATCTGAAACTTTTTTAATTACCTGCTTAGGAGTCACTACTACTCCAACACTATTTGGATCAAGCATTGGAGCAATTGATTGAACTGTCATAGGTAATCCAGTTATTGAGGCGAAAGCCACTGCCCTAGTAAAGGCTCCCTCTAATTCTCGAATATTTGAAGAAAATCTTCCTGCAATAAACTGAATCAAATCTCTAGGGAGATTCATTCTTTCTTGTTCAGCTTTTTTCTGGAGAATCGCCATTCTTGTCTCTATATCAGGAGGTTGAATATCTGCTATTAATCCCATTGAAAATCTTGAGATTAGCCTTTCTTGTAATTTAGGTATTTGACTAGGAGGCCTATCACTTGCAATAACGATTTGTTTACCAGCTTCATATAAAGCATTAAAAGTATTAAAAAATTCTTCTTGTGTATATTCCTTGCCCTCCAGGAATTGAATATCATCAATTAATAGTAGATCTACCGATCTATATTTATTTTTAAAGGCATGCATTCCATCTTTTCTAATAGATTGAATTAAATCACTGCTGAAAGTTTCCGTTGAGACATATAAAACTTTCGCATCTGGATCAATTTCTATTCGATAATGACCTACAGCTTGCATCAAGTGCGTCTTTCCAAGACCAACACCACCACAGATAAATAAGGGATTAAATTCTCTTCCTGGAGATTCTGCCACTGCCAAAGCTGCTGCATGGGCCATTCGACTATTAGGACCTACAACAAATCTTTTAAAGACATAACGTGTATTTAAAGAATGAGATTTTTTTGATCTATTAATTACATTATTACCCTGAATTGTCGAAAATGATTTTGACTGAGAATTAATATTTTGTTGGATACCAGAATCAGGATTATTTAAATTATTGTTGATATTAGTTTCAGACTTAAAAACTACTTTTACATTATGACCACAAATTTCTTCTGCAGCTTTTTCAATAGTTTCACTATAATTTTTTCTTAGCCAATCACTAGTAAAGTTATTTGGAGTAATCAAAGTTAGCAACCCATTTTCAAAACAATTAAATTTAGCTGGCCTTATCCAAGTTTCGAAGGAAGGCTTGCTTAAATTCTTTTGAAGTAATTGTTGAACTTCTGCCCAAATAGGATTGGCTGCTTGCACTAAATTTATTCAATAGATATTTAATCTACTGGGAATTTATTAATTGGTCATTATCAAATCATAAGATCATGATAAATTTAAAATTTATTAACAATGCAAATTATAAATTTTTAAAAAAGTAAAATCTATTAATTGTTTAAACCTTATAATAATTACACCTTGTTTATGTTTTATTGGATAAAGCACTACTCATAGTGATGGCTAAGTGGCATGCTTATGGTCGTTGTAAAAATAGATTATCAAAAGATATAGGGAAAGTTAGTTCTGCAAAAGTGCAGAGAAAAATGACATGGCATACTATTTCAGTTGCTAAATTTCTAGAGAAGAAAGGTTTGATTGATATTTCCTTAGCCATATCTGGACTAGGATTCAAAAGTAGTAAAAGATGGTGTAATGAATTAGGAATTAAAAACTTTAATTTACAAGGGAGAGGATGTTTAGGAGAAAAAATGAGAAGGCAAATTCTCATAAATAAAAAATTTAGTTTAAAAAAAAGAAGAAATATTATTTTTATAGGGACTGATCTTCCAGACTTTTGTCATATGGATTTATTAAATACTCTTTCAAAACTTAAAAAAAATGATCTGATTTTAGGCCCCTCGAATGATGGTGGATATTGGCTTATTGCTTTTTCTGAAAGATTATTATCTGGAGATTTATTTTTACCCTTTATAAACATTAAATGGGGTAGAGAAGACGTCCTTGAACAAACTATTAAAAACTTTTCTTCAACGAACTTTAAACATGACTTACTTCATAGAAAAATAGATATTGATACAATAATAGATATCGAAAAAAGAGAATAATTAAATTGCCTAAAATCTCAATTATTATTCCAACATATAACGAATCTCAACACTTACCATTACTGCTCTCGGATTTATCAATTTCTAATGAGGAAGCTGAAATAATAATTGTAGATTGTAATAGTGAGGATAAAACTATAGAAATAGGAAAGTTATATGGATCTAAGATATATAAATCAAAAGAAAAGAACAGGGGATTGCAATTAAATATTGGAGCCAAAAAGGCTAAAGGGAAATGGTTTATTTTCATACATGCCGATTCTAGGCTTAAAAAAGATTGGTTAAAAAAATTGAAGTCAGTTATTAGATACCATGAAGATTTTGTTTGTTTTTTTAAATTCAAGATTAACAATAAAAAGATTATTTACAGATTTCTTGAAATTGTTGTAAACCTTAGAAGCTACATCTTCAAAGTTCCATATGGTGATCAAGGACTTTTAATTCGCAGGGAAATATATTTTAAAAATAAAGGTTATCGAAAAATTCCTTTAATGGAGGATTTAGATTTTATAAAAAGATTAAAGAATAAGGTATCTTTAAAAATGTTAACTATTCCAATTTATACAAGTAGTAGAAAGTGGGAAAAAACTAATATTATTTTTCAAGCATTCAAGAATTGGAATTATAGGAAAAGGTGGTTAAGAGGGGAGTCAATAAAATCTTTGCATAATGATTATTATAAAAATTAAATTAATTTGCATACCAAAAAGCACATTTTGAACCTTTTGGTTCTAATGTCCACCCCTGCTTTTTATAAAATGAAACTACCTCGGCATCAGCGAATAAAGTAACCTTTGATATCCCAATTTTTTTTAATTCTTGCAATATATATTTCATCAATTCTTTACCTAAACCCAGTCCTTGATAAACAGGATTAACCGCAACATCCCATATAGTTGCCTCAATAATCCCGTCCCCAGTACATCTAGCGAAACCTACAAGCCTAGGGAATTTTTCATCATGACGCCATAACCCAACGACTAAAATACTAAATTCCAAAGCTCTTTTAACTCTCCTTATTGGCCTCCTACTCCATCCAACAGTCTGCAAAAGTTGATCTAACTCTATAAGATCAAACTCCTTAACCTTACTACAAACAAAAATCTCTTTTTTATCTTGATGAGTGAATTCATAAGAATTTAAACCATAATATTTAATCAGCTCATCTTGAGAAAGAGTATTTGTTTTCTTGATTGATGACCCTTTGTTCCTAAAAATCATTAAAAGCTAGCAAATCCTTTTTCTTGAAGCTCTGAAAGTTGGAAATATAATCCTTTTTTAAGTCTAAGCTCTCTATGATTTCCTTCTTCAATTAAAACCCCACCTTTTAAGACTAATATCTTATCAGATTTCTCAATAGTAGCTAATCTATGCGCAATCACTAATGCCGTTCTTTTATTTAATATCCTTTCAAGATCCTTTTGCAAGGTCGCTTCTGTAGATGGATCCATAAATGCGGTAGCTTCATCCATTATTAAGATAATTGGATTTCTTATCGCTACCCTAGCTACTGAAAGAAGTTGTCTTTCGCCCGATGAAAGATTACCTCCTCTCTCTCTAAGATAAGTATTCAAACCATCAGGTAACTTTTTCAATAAAGTATCTAAGCCAAGCTCTCTACAAATATTTTCTAAATCTTGATTATTAATATCGGTACTTAATTTTAAGTTTTCTGAAACATCACCACTGAAAATAAAAGTATCTTGTAGCACTACACCAAGCATATTTCTAAGTTTTTCTATTGGTATATCCTTTATATCTACATCATCTATCAAAATCTGACCTTCTTGAGGCTCATATAGCCTACATAACAATCTTATTATGGTTGTTTTACCAGAACCAGTTGGACCAACAAAAGCAACATGTTCACCTTGATTAACTAAAAAAGATAGATCTTTTATTACATGTTCACCCTCGTTATAGAAAAAACTGACATTCCGAAATTCAATTTTCCCTTTAAATTTGTAATTCTTACTTAGAATTCCTCCTGAAAGTTGTTGAGTAGAGACAGAGTCTTTAATCTCAATTTCTTCATCTAACAATTCATTTATTCTCTCTACAGCGGTAAGTCCCCCTTGAATCTGTGTAAATCTCTCTGCTAACTGTCTTAAAGGCTCGAAGAGTCTTTGGGAATAAAGAATAAAAGTTGTTAATGTTCCTAAACCAATATTACCCGAAGTAACTAGATACCCTCCCACAGCTAATACTAATGATACTGCTGCAAGAGAAATCCATTCTATAAAAGCAGATATACTACTATCGTAAAAAATTGTCCCATTAACTGCTTTCTGGTATGCAATACCTGTATTAGAAAACTTCCTACTATTGAAAGATTCTCTCCTAAACATTTGAACCACCTCTAAACCTTGAAGATTTTCTTGGAAGTCAGAGTTAAGTTGAGACAATTCCTCTCTTACTTGATAATTTGCTTTTCTATAGCGTTTTTGAAGCCAAATAATAAAATATGAAACCGGAATTTGAGTTAAAAGAAGCAAAGTAGCCAGCCCTTTATCTATAGAAAGCATTGTTAATGAAATGACTATAAGACTAACAAAATCAGCAATGACTCCAACGGCTCCACTACCAAAAACCTCAGCCAAGGCATCTACATCATTGGTAAGTCTTGTTAGCAATTTACCGACAGGCATTTTATCGTGATATTTAAGAGAAAGAGAAATAGAATGTTCGAAAAGTTCTCTTCTAATCCTTGCTGTTAATCTTTGTCCAACGGATTGAATATTATATGATTGATATCCTTGCAAAACCAGTCTAAACAGAACAGTTATAAACAAAGTGATTATGATGATATTTATGGATTGTCCAAAGAAGGTTTTACTTAACCAGACATCTGTGCTCTCATTCTTCAAGATTGTTATGGCTTGACCAACTAATAATGGTTGAATTGCCCCCGCAAAAGAAACAGGTAATAAGACAATCAAAATAAGATAAATAGTTTTTTTATCTTTAGTTAAATATCTACCTAATTTTTTTATTCTATCAAAATCATTTAAAAACATTAATTTAAATATTCAATATATCCTTAGAAGATTCTATTGATAAAATTATATCTCGGAGAGGATTACTATCTAATCTAAGAGAAAGAGGATTAGCTATTAACCTTGCTGTTGAATAAAAAAGATCGTCAATTTTACTTAAACCGTTTTCTTTAAGAGTCTTACCTGTTGCTACAAGATCTACTATAGCTTCTGCCATTCCAGTAATAGGGCCGAGCTCTACTGAGCCGGTTAAATGAACAATCTCAACTGGTATATTTAAATTATCAAAATAAGCTCTTGCAGTTTTTGTGAATTTACTTGCTACCTTGCAATTAGCCGGAAGATCCGTAGGCTTTGAATACTTACTATTATTTTTTACGGCAAGTGACATGTGACATCCACCAAACTCTAAATCAAGCAACTTAGCAACTTTCAATTCAGATTCCTGTAATACGTCGTATCCTACAATTCCTAAGTCTGCTTGCCCATAACTCACATAAACTGGAACATCTCCATTTCTTACCAATAAGGCTTTAGCTCGTTTACATTTAGATTCAATAGTTAATGATCTATTATTCTCTAACAGTGCATCAGAGAAGTTCAATCCTGCTTTTTTAAAAATAGAAATTGAATCTTCTAACAGAGCTCCTTTAGGTAAAGCTATAGTAATCATGTATCAAATTATTTTCAAACAATTTTTTTAATTCTAAGGTAATAATGGGATTTAATAAAGAGCAAAAAATAATTGGGATTAGAGTTCTAAGTGATAATGTGATTTGGCTCTGGAAAAAAAATAAATCAGCAGTAGTTATTGATCCTGCTCTTTCTCAACCTGTAATGGAATACCTTAGGGCCAATAATCTTTATTTGGAAGCTATATTACAAACACATCATCACTCAGATCATATAGGAGGTACTAGAGAACTCATAAAAGAATGGCCAAATGCTAAGATTATTGCTTCCTTTAAAGAAAAAGATCGTATACCATTTCAAAATTCATCAGTTAAGGATGGAGACACACTAGAGTTATTAGATGAAGAGGTTAAAGTAATCGAATTAATAGGACACACAAGATCTCATATAGCTTTCTTCTTAAATAACAAAGTCCCTATTCTCTTTGTAGGTGATACTTTATTTTCAGCTGGATGTGGAAGAATCTTTGAAGGCACTTATAAACAAATGTACAATTCTATTAAAAAAATTAAGTCATTACCCAAAAACACTCTTATTTACTGTGCGCATGAATATACGAAGTCAAATCTTTTGTGGGCATTAGATATTGAACCTGAGAATCAAAATATTAAAAATAAACTCATTGAAGTTGAGAAGAAAATTGCTTTAAAAGAACTTACAATCCCGTGCCTACTTGAAGAAGAGATGAAAATCAATCTGTTTTTAAGAGCAGATACTTTAAAAGTATTTTCTTTTTTAAGAGCAAATAAAGATTCATGGGTTTAAATTTATATAAATATCTCTAATCAAATGTCTTCAACAAAAGTAATTAAGACTTCTAATGCACCAAACCCTGTTGGACCTTATAACCAAGCAATCAAAGCAGGAAATTTTATTTATTGTTCGGGTCAGATTGCCATTGATCCAGTTTCAAATAAAATAAATTGCCTAGGTAATATTGAGAAGGAAACTACTCAAGTTTTAAAAAATCTTTTAGCTGTTCTTAATGCCGGAGGAGCAAGAGCAGAAGATGTAATTAAAACAACTATTTATTTAACTGATTTAAAAAATTTTAAAACTGTTAATGATATATACAGTGATTATTTTAATGTAGAGAATCCTCCGGCAAGAGCATGTGTAGAAGTTTCTTCTTTGCCAAAAGACGTTTTAATTGAAATAGATTGCGTGGCTTTTCTAGATTAATTTATTATTATTTAGAAATTTGAAATAAGAGCCAATTGTGCGCCATATTTGTATAGATTATTAATTAACAAAACTTCTTTGATCTATGACAGCAGCAAAGCTAAATATAGACGAACTAGAAGCAGGTTACCCTTTATTCTGTAAAGCGCTAAGGTTATTAATTTTAAAAGGAAATTCACTTAAAGAAATTGAAAGGACAGTTTGTTGGGGGCACCTTGAAACATTAAATAGATGCCTTCCTGGAAGATATAAAGCCCCTACTTATTTAATGGCTCTTATTAAAAGAGATATAGATAAACCCAATCATTATTAAGCAAATTATGTTTCTAGAAAGTAGTTATCTAGTGTCATAGAAAAATCTTTTTCATTACTCGATATTTCCTCAGAATCTAAAAAGATGGATACACTTACAAAATTCTTACCAAAACTAATATTGGGATAGATATTTTTTTCTTTACATAATTCATCTATTTTTCTCAAAAATATACTAATTTCTTGATACTCTTCAAACTCAAATCTTTTTTCAATTCTTGAAGGCGACTCCCTTTGTTTCCACATTAAGTTGTAATTTATAACCTCAATTAATACTATACATTTTTTGATATTTTTACTAATTATTTTGACTAATAAATCAGGATAAGAAAAAACTATAAAAGTCTAATTTGATTCCCAGTAATCAATGATTCCTCCAATGGTTAAATCAGTTTGAACTTCTGGATTAGGGCAAGCAAACCTTGCTGCTGAGCCACTAGCAGTAAAAACCCAATTACCCTCCCTAGCTCCAACAGGATCAACTGCAACAACTTTTTTACCTTTATTATTTTCTAAAATTCTCAAATTCATGTGTCCAAGGCCAGCTACTCTCTGGGTGCAGACCATTCTTCCACATACCTTCATTATTTCCAAAATTTCTACACCTCAATTTGTTTTGGACTATCGGGATCCCAATGATCAATAATTCCAACAATCGTTAAATCACTTGGATATGATTTACTTCCTGCAGCTTCTCTAGCAGCAGAACTACCCACACAAATAACCCAATCACCGGGCTTACATCCCACGGCATCAACAGCAACTTTATTAGAAGAGCCATCTAAAACTACTTGAAGATGCTTATGCTCGAATCCCGGTATTCTATTTGTAGAAACAAGTGGTTTCAATACCTTACAAATAAGCATGATTTAATGGGCCTCCTTTGTTTTTTGATCTAATGACATTCCAATGATTTGGGCGGAATGAATGTTGTCCCTATCTCTAATAGTAAGACAAGTATGCAACAACCCTTTATCAACTAAACTTTTATATCTAATTGATATCGCATTATTGACTCTATTACAATCTTTTGCAGCCCTTTCTTTAGCCCCCGGAACTTTACCAGAATAATCAAATCTTATTACTACGGGAATAGGTAGATCTTGAGAAAC
>QCUP01000007.1 GCA_003208885.1 Prochlorococcus sp. AG-679-K21
CGTTGCTATTCCTTTAATCGATATTCAATCTATTAAAGATCTAAGAGAGACCATGAAAGAAAACAATTTTAAAGTGAATTTAAATCTTATTCAGACTTATAAAAGTTTAAGTATTTCAGATGGAATAAGAATGGATCCAAACAATCCTGTATTTTTGCTTAGAGGAATAAAATTGATTTAACTTAGAATTACTTATTAGGTTTACCCACATGAGGTAGTCCCCAACCTAATTTGTTCCTCAAAACTTGAAAAAACTCATGATCCTCAAGTCTTATAAATTTAACCGAATGTTTACTTTTTCTAATTAGGACTCTATCTTCAGGCCAAACATAACAACCTGCATTTCCATCAACGACCATAACTAATCTTTCAGGGGTTGCTGGGAAAACTGTAACAGGTTCTGAATCATTAAAAACTAAAGCTCTAGATGCTAAAGAATGGGGAGCGATTGGAGTTAATTGAACCACTGGGCAATCTGGGGTTATGACAGGGCCCCCCGCACTTAAAGAATAGGCAGTTGAGCCAGTTGGAGTAGAAAGGATAACTCCGTCAGCAGATATATCTACTGGAGCATGTCTACCTATAGAGATTTCAAAGTGACACATACTTGTCAAAGGTTCCCTATGAAGTGCCATTTCGTTCAAGCAAAGAGATTCCCACCTTCTTTGTTCATTTCTCATTACACTTATTATTAAACTTTTTCTCTCTTCTATCTCCCAATTACCCGTAATAAGTTTATCAATCGCTTCTCCTAGATTAGAAAGATATGCCTCAGCAAGAAATCCTAAATGACCAGTATTGATTGTAAGTATTGGAATTTTTGCAGGAGCTGTCTGTCGAGCAGCAGAAAGTACTGTTCCGTCTCCTCCAAGAACAATCGCAAACTCCATAGAAGAATCGAACCCTTCTGGAACACAATTCGAATATCCCAAAGGACGAACGTGTTGATCAGGATTGGCGAAGCCAACCATGCCTCCAGAACTACTTACTCTTACAACTTCATAATTGGATTCTTCCAATTTTTTTTGAACAGAAATTGCCGTTTGAACAGCTAGTTCTTTACCATCATTGACGATTAGTCCAGCTTTTCGTACCAATCGATAAATTTAAAACTAATTGTATTTTAAACTAAATTGATAAAGAAACCTAATTTAAAATCATAATTCAATCAAAACTGTTCTAGGAATCTCAGATCATTAGTGTAGAACCTTCTTATATCGTCTATCTGATGTCTAACCATGCAAAACCTCTCTACACCTAATCCTGCCGCAAATCCAGTCCATTTTTCAGAATCAATTCCTAATTTTTCTAAAACCTTTGGATCGACCATTCCGCAGCCCATTACTTCTAACCATTTACCTTTCCATTGAACATCAACTTCTGCAGAAGGCTCAGTAAAAGGAAAATAACTAGCTCTAAATCTTACTGGAATATCTCCAAAGAAAGTTTTTAAAAAAGTAAGTACAGTTCCTCTCAGATGACTAAAATTTATATCTTGATCAATACATAAAACTTCTACTTGATTGAAAACAGGAGAGTGTGTAGCATCAACGGCATCTCTCCTATAAACTCTTCCTGGAGCAATAATTCTTACAGGAGGTGGATTATTTTCAAGATATCTAATCTGTACAGGTGATGTGTGAGTTCTAAGAAGACGATTTTCATCTAAATAAAAAGTATCTTGCATATCTCTAGCTGGATGATTTTTAGGTATATTCAGTGACTCAAAATTATAAAAATCGCTCTCTATTTCAGGACCATTTTCTACCGAGTATCCTAACCCGCAAAAAATATCTATAATCTCATCTTGAGTTGAAATTAAGGGGTGCTTATTACCAGGGAGGTTTCCTGTGGAAGGTATTGTTACATCAATTTTTTCATCTTCTATCTGTTTATCAATAGCTTCACTAATAAGTTGATTTTTTCTTTCAGTTATTAAATCTTGCAAATTTATTTTTATCAAGTTTGCCTTCTGTCCAA
Organism: Prochlorococcus sp. AG-679-K21; assembly: GCA_003208885.1. Classification (GTDB taxonomy): domain Bacteria; phylum Cyanobacteriota; class Cyanobacteriia; order PCC-6307; family Cyanobiaceae; genus Prochlorococcus_A. Next base: position 1,981 of record QCUP01000007.1, read on the forward strand.
TAATTGGTCTATCAACAGATGATAATTTACCCATAGTTTTCAATATTATTGATAATTCTCCTTTTTTCCCCAATAAAGAGACTCTTAATTGGTCCAATTCAGAATCACTATTCGCATTTTTTATATTTTCATTCGCTTCGAGAGAGAGATTATTTAGTTTTCCCTCAATTTGACTTAATGATTCAATTTGACTCACTGATATAGTAAAAATAGATATAGTTTTATATTACTTAAATATCGTCCATAATAAAAATCTATTGATTAATGAAATCATTAAATATTCTAATAAGTAATGACGATGGCGTTTTTGCTGAGGGGATAAGAGCATTAGCGAAATCCGCATTACAAAAAGGACATAAAGTAACAGTAGTATGCCCTGATCAAGAAAGATCGGCTACTGGTCATGGGCTCACTCTGCAATCACCTTTGAGAGTTGAAAGTGCAGATGAATTATTTGAAAAAGGTATTAAAGCTTGGGGTTGTTCAGGGACACCTGCTGATTGTGTAAAACTCGCACTTTCAGAATTGTTAGATATAAAACCTGACTTAGTTCTTTCTGGAATAAATCACGGCCCAAATTTAGGAACAGACATTTTTTGTTCTGGAACCGTAGCTGCAGCTATGGAAGGCACTTTAGAAAATGTTCCGTCAATGGCAATTAGTGTTGCGAGTTTTAAATGGAAAAATTTTGAATTTGCAAGTGATATTGCAATGAATATTGCTGAACAAGCAATAAAGGATAGTTGGCCGAAGTCTCTTCTTTTGAACTTGAACATACCTCCTTGTAAACAGAAAAAAATAAAGGAATTATCCTGGACAAGATTATCAGTCAGAAAATATAAAAACCAATTTTCTAAAAGGGAAGATCCAAGAGGCGATGATTATTATTGGTTAGCAGGTGAGGCTGTTTTAGATCTTAAATCAAAAGGTGATGGGCCCAAGAATTGGCCTAGCGACGTGTCTCAAATACAAGAAAATAAGATTTCCCTTACACCCTTAGAACCAGACTTGTTTTGGAGAGGAAGTTTAGACGTTTTGCCAAAAATAAATACTTCATTTATAAATGCTTCTTAGCAACCATAGAGAAAAACAAAGTCCAAAGAAATGAGCGGCGATAACTTGTGTATTACTTAGTACTGACAAAATCTCAAGACCAGTAATAGGAATATCAGATGACGCAGTAATAAGTTGACCAGTTGTTTGAGATGATGCCTGTATAAAAAGAGCACCCATAAGAGCTTGATATCCTATTAAGCCAAACAAAATTCCCAATAAATCATTTATTAATCCTCTTTTAATTAATTTGCTTGTTTGCCCTCTGGAGGGTCTTGCATTACTTGCAATTGCTCTGCCAGTTCTGACTATTAACCAACCTTGCCACAAACTAAAAAGTAGTAAAATTAGAGATATTGTTGTAAGTGATAGACCTGGAGTCAAACTTAGCTGTCCTTCGCTTTTATTTACAACATTTGAAAAAAGCAAAACAGCTGTTACTACAACGCCTAAAATGGATTGAATCCAAAAGCGTATCCAGCCAATGCGCCTCATTCCAAATGAAAGCGACTGAAAATCAATTTTGTCAGACATTCATTTGATTGAATAACTATAATCTATTCAAATTTGCCATCAAAATTATAAAATTGCACGTTATCTTGTGATCTCTTTAATATCTCCATCCGAAGTTAAACATCCCACCTCAATAGCTATTGGTAGTTTTGACGGTCTACATGCGGGGCATAGAAAATTAATAGAAAGTGTTGTTAAAGAAAATAATTATACACCAACAATCGCAAGCTTTTGGCCACATCCAAGAGAAGTACTTTACAAAGAAACTCGTCTAAGACTTGATCTTCCGGAGGAAAAGCTCCCTATTCTTGAAGCTCTTGGTATAAAACAATTAGTTCTAATTCCCTTTGACAAGAAACTTTCTAGATTAAGTGCCGAAAACTTTATAAAAGACATTTTGATCAATCAATTACAAGCAAAAAGTATTTCAGTAGGTGCTAATTTTAGATTTGGTTTTAAGAGAAGTGGAGATATTAATACAATTAAACTTGCCACTAAAGATTTGGATATAAAACTAAAAATCATTTCAATTTTAGAGGATAATGAAGGAAGAATTAGCAGCAGCAGAATAAGAGATTTATTACAAAAAAGTGAATTAGATAATGCTTTTAAAATACTTAATAGACCATACAGTTTTAAAGGGAAAGTAGTTGAAGGAAAAGGAATTGGGAAGAGCCTAGGATTTCCTACAGCAAATCTTGAAATAGATGGAAGGAAATTTTTGCCTGGTGAAGGAGTCTATGCAGCATGGTCTACCATAAATAATTCTCCCAATAAAATTGCTTCTGTTATGAATCTTGGTTCTCAACCAACTATTAACCCTCTCTTACCATCCGCCGTTGAAGTTCATTTAATTAATAAAGATATTAATCTATATGGTCTAAATTTATCCGTAGAACCTATTGAGAAGCTGAGGTCTCAAGTCAAGTTTCAGAATATTGATCAACTTTCTAATCAAATTAGGAAAGATAGGGAAAATGCTTTAAAAATTCTTAGTGAGCATAATAAATTTTAATATGGAAAACAAAAACTTAATCCAACCAGAAGATTTACAAATATTTCAAATTATTGACGCTAATCTAGATAGAGCGAGGGAAGGTTTGAGAGTCTTAGAGGACTGGGCCAGATTTGGATTAGGTAATCAAGATCTTGTTATAAGAATAAAAAACTTCCGACAAATTTTAGGTAAAAATCATTTAGAAATTTACAAACTATCAAGAAATCATATTGAGGATCAGTGCAAAGGCTTATCTCATATTGAACAAAACAATAGGAAAAGTCCATATAAAGTAATAAGTTCTAATTCTGCAAGAGTTCAAGAAGCTCTAAGAGTTATTGAAGAATTTTCAAGAAATCATAATAATAAACTTTCTAAAATAGCTTCTGAGATTAGATATGAAACTTACACTTTAGAAATTGAACTATTAAACTTCAATAATCGTAAGAGAGCAGAATCAATAATTAGTGAAAATAATTTATATTCGATAATTGATCATAGAGAAAATTTATTAGAAATAACTGAAAAAATATTATTAGGAGGAGTAAAAATTATTCAGCATAGGTATAAACAAGGCAAAGATAAAGAGCATCTCAAAGAAGCAATTAAAATAAATAACTTATGTAAAAAATATAATTCTTTATTTATCGTTAATGACAGAGTAGATATAGCATTGGCATCAGATGCAGATGGTGTTCATCTTGGTCAAGACGACATCGATATAAAAACAGCAAGAAAAGTACTCGGCAGCTCAAAAATCATTGGAGTTTCAGCCAATAATCCAACTGATATAAATAAGGCTATAAAAGATGGATGTGATTACATTGGAGTTGGGCCTGTTTTCCCAACCTTAACAAAAAAGTGTAAAAAACCTCTGGGTTTGGAGAAGATTAAGGCTTTAACAAAAGATATAAATATTCCTTGTTTTGCCATAGGAGGTATAAATAAATTAAATATTGATTCTCTAAAAAATCATGGGATTAGAAAGGTCGCTATAGTTTCTGCGCTGCTAGATTCAATAGATCCAAAAGAAGAAGCTATCATTATCTTAAAAGAATTATCCCATGAAAATTAGAGTAAACGGTAAAGAAAAAAAAATAGAGCTAGATAATGAAAAGGCTTTACTTTCAAGCACCTTAGAATTTCTAGGATATAAGCAAAATACTGTAGTTGTTGAAGTAAATAACTTAATTATTAATTCAACAAAATGGGATCATGAAATCTTAAAAGAAGGAGACAGGCTTGAGATAGTATCTATTGTTGGAGGCGGATAATTTACAAAATAATAGAAATTTGGAAATCTTCATATTCTTTTAACTTTAAGCTTGAAACAATAACCCAATTTTTAATTTTTTCATTTTATATTTTTAATACTTCAATTAGAAAATGAAAGAAAACGTAAATCAAAATTCAAGATCTTTGAAATGGGAGCCTAATGGTGAGTTAGCCCAAAAAGATTTATCCGAATTAATCGAAAGATTAAAAAATGTAGAAGGTGATGATACTTCTTCAGAATTATCAAGGTTAGGTACTAAATCGAACACAATAAATTAATTTTGTTACTTAGTGCTTGTTTTTAGAGAAATTTGTATCACATTATAATTACTGAATATAAAATAAATGATTAAAAGATATCCTGAGTGGGTAAATACTGAAGTTGTTATAAAGGCCATCAAAATGAGAGAAGAAGGAATACTTTCTAAACAACTTAATTTATGGATAGAAAATCTATTAGAAATTGAAAAAAATAATTAAAAGTTAGGAAATCCTTTTTATAATTCTTAGAGCAGCCATTGCGGCTCCATATCCATTGTCTATATTCATAACCGAAATCCCAGGAGCACAACTTGATAACATACTATTTAAAGCAGTTTTTCCATTCTTACTAACTCCATACCCTACGGAAACCGGCACCGCAATTATAGGTTGAGGTAATAATCCTCCAATAACAGTTGCTAGAGCCCCTTCCATTCCCGCACAAACTATAAGAACATCGTATTTGTTAATTTCCTCTATTTCACGGAATAAACGATGAAGTCCTGCTACTCCTACATCTATAAAAGATTGACAGGTCACTCCATAGACCTCAAGAGATAGTTTAGCTTCAAGTGTTACAGCTAAATCACTAGAGCCTCCTGAGACTATTGCTACTTTTTTGTTAGTCGATAATTTATTAGGATTTTCACCAATTATGAGGCAATTTGCTTCTTCAACGAATCTTCCCTCCTTATATATTTCTAATAAATATGTAGCTTTTTCTTTATCAATACGAGTGATAAAAACTACTTCTTTTTTTTCTAAAACTTCTTCAGCAACTCTCTTCAATTGATCTATACTTTTATCTGCGCCCCAAATCGCTTCAATAAGTCCAATTCTTTCTCTTCTCTGGAAATCAAACCTAATATCTAAATTCATCCTTGTTTAACTAACTCTCCTTCATAAATTAATTCAAAAGGATTAACATTTGTATTCAAAGATGTTTTAACGTTTTCTTCGAATTTTTCTTGTATCTTATTTACTTCATTCACTGAAATACTTTTCCATAGTTTTTTATTTTCCCAATTTACCAAAATTAAAGCTTCTTCTTTTTCTTTATCCCAAAATATTTGTCTCCCCAAAAAACCATCTTGAGTAGATAACCATGGTTCCCAAACTTCTTTTTCAGCCTGAAGCCATATTTTTTTAAACTCAGAAGGAATCTTTAGTCTTAATTCTTCTGTAACAAGTCCGCTTTGATCACTATCCATGGGAAGAGCATTAAGGATTGGAGAATTGATTTGAAAAAGAACAATGAATAGACAAATAAATAAAAAAGAAAGGTTTTTTATTATCTCTTTAATTATCAAGTTTATTTTCATTCTTTTTTTTCAAGTAATACAACAGAATGACAACTTATCCCTTCCTCTCTACCCTCAGGTCCCAATTTTTCGTTTGTAGTCGCCTTTATTCCGATAAAACTACCACTAATTTGTAAGGTATTAGAAATATTATTTTTCATTAGTTCCACATGAGGTTTAATTTTTGGTCTTTCAGCAACGATAACACTATCAATATTATTCACTTCCCAACCTTCATTTCTTATTAATTCAATAACTTTAGATAATAAAAATAAACTATTAGCATTTTTCCATTTCTGATCAGATGGAGGGAAATATTTTCCAATATCTCCAAGAGATAGAGCTCCTAATAACGCATCCATTATTGAGTGACTAAGAACATCAGCATCACTATGACCATCGAGGCCTAAATTATCAGGATGATTCAATGTAACCCCTCCAATTATTAAGTCCCTACCCTCCACTAATCTATGGATATCATATCCATTTCCTATACGAAATTTCATTATTTCATTTGAGTCTCTATTTATTCTCTTACTTTTTGGTACTTTTTTATAGTCTTCACTGGAAATTAAGTCATTTCTTCTATCCAAAGTCCTTTCTAACATTTTTTGTTTTCGCCATAATTTAATCTCTTCATGATTACCACTAACCAGAATATCTGGTACCTTCATTTCTTTAAAAATTAAAGGTCTAGTGTAATGAGGATATTCTAATAAAGAAGAATTATGACTCTCATCTATTAACGATCCTGGATCACCAAGGGTTCCAGGTAATATTCTTGTCAAGCCATTTATTATAGCTATAGAGGGAATTTCACCACCTGAGAGTACAAAATCACCTATAGAAACCTCTTCATCTGCCAAGCATCTAACTCTTTCATCAAAACCTTCGTATTGCCCACAGATAATTATCAATTGATCCAAAGAAGACCATCTTAAAAGATCCTGCTGCTTCAAGACTTTGCCTTGTGGAGTCATTAATAAAGTTTTACTATTTGGTAATTTATCTATTGAATCATGAGCCTTGTAGATCGGTTCTGGTTTTAAAACCATCCCTGCCCCCCCCCCCGTAGGGCTTATCATCTACTTGCCTGTAATTACCTTCTCCGTATTCTCTTAAATCATGCAAGTTGACATTAATCAGATTTTTATCTAAAGCTCTTGTTATAACACCTGAATTATTTATTAATTCAAAAGCTTTGGGAAACAAAGTAATTACTTCAAAATTGAAACCAGTCATTTAGTAATCGACCTCATAACCAAGCTCCATTAATTTTGATTCTTTTTTTCTCCAATTAGGAACGACTTTCACAAACAACTCCAAGTGAACTGGACCATTTATTAACTTCTTCATATTTGATCTTGCAGTCTGACCAATAGTCTTTAACATCGTACCTTTTTTACCAATAAGAATTCCCTTCTGGCTTGTTCTCTCAACAATAATTGTAGCCAAAATAGCTGTAAAATTTTTACCCTTATCTCTTTTAATTTCCTTAATTTTTTCTATGTTTACGGCAACACTATGGGGAACTTCTTCCCTTGTATTGATTAACACTTGCTCCCTTACTAAATCCGCTAGTAAATTATCTAAAGGTTGATCACATATTGTATCTTCCTCGTAGAGCATTGGTCCAATTGGCAAAAAATTTAAAATTATATCAATCAATTCAGAGCACCCGTCTCCTTCAGATGCACTTACAATTTGAAGATTTTTACTTGTTCCAAAAACTTTTCTATATTGATCTAATCTTAGATTCTTGAATTCCTTATTCACTAAATCCCATTTATTCAATACAACAATAAATTCAGTTTTATTTGCAACTAAAAAATCTTTTATGTATTCATCACCTCTGCCAGGTTCAACACTTGAATCGAGAACTAAAACAACCATATCTACTCCATTTATTGCTGATTTAGCATTTTTTACAAGTATTTCGCCAAGAAGATGATGTGGTTTATGAACTCCAGGGGTATCTACAAAAATTATTTGTCCAAACTTTGTAGTAAGTATTCCTTTTAATTTATTTCTAGTAGTTTGAGCCACAGGAGATGTAATTGTTATTTTCTCTCCAATTAACTTGTTTATTAAAGTAGATTTCCCAACATTTGGCCTTCCTAGTAAAGTTACGAAACCAGATTTATAATTAGTCAAAAGTCTTTTAAAATATCCATAACAAAATTCTGATCAAAAATGATAAAAAAAGCTATAAACTTAAAAGAAACTTCTTTTACTCAGGCAATAAATATATCTGCTCAATGGTGTAAAGAGTGGGGTGAAGATCTTTTAAGCGAAGAAGTTTTGGCAGATAGAGTTGCAGAACTAATTAAAACAAAAAATGGTTTGAGAGGTTTTTTTGCCTATACATTGTCAGATCAAGATTGTTATTTATTAGATAAACTTCCTTTCTCATTTGTCTACAAACTTCAAGAGGCTGGAAATGATGTAGTAGAAATAGTAATTAAAAATCTAATTATGAGTTCGGCCCAAATAATAGTTCATGAAAGTGACAATAATCTTCAATATAAATCTAATTCGGAAAATATATCAGAGAGATGTAAAAGCATTTTGCGAGTTTTAGAAACGAAGTCTGTAACAAAAAATATTAATCAAATAATGAATGATTTAGACAATCTTGGAAATAGCTTTGATAATTCAAAAAAATACAATAATAAACAAAAAGAATTTATAAAGCATCAAATTCTCGATATTGCAAAATAAAAAAGCGTAGATAGTTCTACGCTTCAAAATATATAAAATGAACTAAAATTATTTATTAATTTCTTCTTCCACCACCTTGAAGTGCAATCATTAATCTTAAAATAAATACAAATAAATTTATATATGTTAGATACATACCTAAGGCTCCAGCTAGGTATTGATCATCATTATATCTTCTTGGCATTGTGTAAAAATCTAAGAAAGACATCGCAACAAATAAAACAGTTCCAAATCCTGCAATCATAAGTTCAAGACCTGAACCTCCAAAAACTCCAGGAGCAAAGAATCCCCCGATTAGTTGAACGAACATTGCTATTAACAAACCAATTAAGCCAAGTCCAACAACGCCTGAAAGAGCTTGTCCAACGCTGTCACTCATTCTTTGACCTGTATAAGAAGCTATGACAAAAGTAATACCTGTGGCCAGTGCGGCTGTTCCAACAGATCCAATGCCAATTGTTCCAATTGCCAAAGCTACTATTCCACTTAAAGTAAATCCTGTTAATAAGCTGAATCCAGTTAACAAAGGAAGAGCTTTTGAATTATTCGCATTGTTAGCAGCACTTGTTGCGACGAAAAATAAAACCAATTCAGCTATTAAAGCAACAATAGAGAGTGGTTGAAATAGTGAAGGGTTTGTTGCTATTAGTGAGACACCTGCTAATACCCCTAAAGAAGTCAAAACCATTCCTCCACCTACATAAGGAAGAGCTTTCTGTACTACATTTGGTCCAACGATCGAACTAGTTTGAGCATCGCGAATAGCTTGATTAAAATTGCTACTTGCTGGCATTTTTATACCTTTTGAATTAATTACATTCTACCTAATTTTTTATATTTCAGTGTACGGTTCACCCAAGTAATATTTTATTTATAAGCCTCAATAATTTTCTGAACTAAAGGGTGTCGAACTACATCATCTACAGTTAAAGAACAAAACTTTATTCCTTCAGTATTAGAAAATATTTTTGATGCTTCCACTAAACCACTTAACTGATCATTTTTTAAATCAATTTGAGTAATATCACCATTTACGACCATCTTTGATCTTTCTCCTAATCTAGTTAAAAACATTCTCATTTGAGAAGTAGTAGTATTTTGAGCTTCATCTAAAATCACCAAAGAATTATCTAATGTTCTTCCTCTCATAAATGCGAGTGGCGCGACTTCAATAATGCCCTTATCAATTAATGAATTTGTTTTATCGTATCCAAAAATACTATGTAGAGAATCAAATAAAGGTCGTAAGTATGGATCAACTTTTTGCTGCAAATCTCCAGGCAGAAATCCTAAATTTTCACCAGCTTCTACTGCTGGTCTTGTTAAAACAATTTTTTCGATTTTTTTCTCATTTAATAATCTGGCGGCACAAACAGTTGCTAAAAATGTTTTACCCGTACCTGCTGGACCAATAGCGAAAGTTAAATCAAAGTTCTCTATAGATTCAACATATTCTTTTTGTCTTATAGTTCTAGGCCTTAAATATCGCCCTTCTTTTGAACGAGCTAGAATCTTTTTCCCAAGTTCAGCATGAGAAGAAGATTCTCCCATATTTAAAGAACTTAGTGCAGCCTTAAGATCCACTTCTGGGACTTCTAATCCTTGTTCCCAAATTGGTCTTGTTAGCTCTACCAATGCAGATGCCCTTTCAAGTTTAGGTATTACTCCATTCAATTCAAGTTGTAGACCTCTAATAGTTAAGGAGACACCCGTAAGAGATTCAAATTTTTTTAAAAAAGAATTTCCAGGACCAGATAATGCAGTAGCAGCATCCGAACTTGGCAAATCTATAATGAAGTGACCATTTTTGGAAACTTCTTTCATTTAGTTAATATGTAAAAGTAAATTTAACAATTTTTAGCTTTCAGCTTCTTTACTACTGCTTTCAGCTTCTTTGCTCTTGTCCTTTGCAATCTTTTCTTTTTCCAATTTAGCCTTACCAATAGCAATAGAAGGTCTAACTTTCTTTTCTAATAATCCACCTTTTTCTAATAAGGTTCTTACAACATCGGTAGGTTGTGCTCCCTGAGTAAGTCTGATTCTTAAAGCTTCTGTATCAAGCCTAGTTTCTTTAGTTCTTGGATTGTAAAAACCTAATTCTTGAAGAGGTCTTCCATCTCTTCTGGAAGTACTATTGCATGCAACGATCCTGAAACTTGCTTCTTTTTTCTTTCCAAAGCGCTTAAGGCGCAATTTAATCATTTTAAATTAGAACAGATTAATTAATAATATCATTTGAAGGTAGCTATTTATAAACTATAAATCCCCAAACCCTTTTTTCTTTTTATTTGATTTTTGTTTTTTAAATGATTTATTACCATTTCCTCCACCCATTCCTGGCATTCCACCCATTCCTGGCATTCCGCCCATTCCTGGCATTCCACCCATTCCTGGCATTCCACCATTTGACATTTGTTTCATAAAACCTCTCATTCTTTGAAAATCAGCAAGTACTTTATCAACATCTTTTGCTTGATATCCACTCCCTTGTGCAATCCTTTGTCTTCTGGATGGTTGAGCCGCAAGGACTTCTGGCTTTTGCTTTTCTTCTAAAGTCATAGAAGAGATCATAGATTCAATTTTTTTTAATTGTTCTTCCCCATTTTTAATCATTCCATCATCAATTTTATTCATTCCTGGTATTAATTTAATTAAGCCTCCAAGAGATCCCATTCTCTTCATTAATCTCATTTGCTTAACAAAATCATTAAAGTCAAAAGTTGCCTCTTGAAGTTTCTTTTGCATTACTTCCGCATCAGCAAGCTCAACTTCTTTTTGTGCCTTTTCTACAAGTGTTAATACGTCTCCCATACCTAGAATTCTGCTTGCCATTCTCTCAGGATGGAATGGCTGCAATGCTTCTATCTTTTCACCAGTTCCTATGAATTTTATTGGTTTTCCACTTATTTTTCTTATTGAAAGTGCAGCTCCTCCTCTTGAATCGCCATCCAACTTAGTTAAAATTGCCCCCGATATCCCCACTTTTTCATGAAATGACTTCGTCAAATCAGCTGCTTCTTGTCCAATCATAGAATCGACAACCAGCAAAACTTCATCAGGTTTTGTAACTTCTTTTATTCGAACCATTTCATTCATCATTGATTCATCTATTTGCAATCTTCCTGCGGTATCAACAATTAAGGTATCTACATTATTTGCGTTAGCATAACTCAAAGCATCTTTTGCTATTTCCTCAGGCTTACTATCTTTTTCTTTCGCTGAGAAAACTTCTAAATCATACTGGTCACCAATTGTCTTAAGTTGCTCAACCGCTGCAGGTCTATAAATATCAGCTGCTACTAATAAAACCTTTTTTTCTTTTTCCTTCAAATAAAGACCTAATTTACCTGTTGCTGTTGTTTTTCCAGCACCCTGTAAACCTGCCATTAAAATAACAGTAGGTGGGGTCTCTTTTTCGTTTAATGGGGAATTTTCATTTCCCATAATATTTATTAATTCTTTGTTGACTACTTCTATAAATTTCTGTCCTGGATTAACACCTTTTACTACTTCTTCTCCAATAGCTTTATCTTTTACCTCTGAAACAAATTCTTTAACCACCGATAAACTTACATCAGCATCTAATAATGCTTTTTTAACTTGCTTTAAAGAATCATCAATATTATTTTCACTAATTTTAGCTTCACCTCTTAAACCCTTAACGGCATCTTCAAAGCGTGAAGAGAGTTCATCAAACATTATTTATAATTATTTATATAAACATTATAGATGATAGTAATAGCTAATCCTAAACACCACTTATATAGTCAACTAATTTCCAGGAGTTATTTGAAAAACCTAGAATATATTTAACCTTCAAAAAAGGAGTAAAAGTTGTTTCATTTATCAACTCTCCATCTGTTTTTAAAATTTTTTCTTTATATTTTAAGTCAACTGATACTGATATTCTGGATGCAGTTTGAGTTAAAAGTACAATGTTTTCAATATTAGTGTTGATATTTTTGTAGATACCTTTTTTAATATCAAGTTGTCTTTCCTTGGTTAATCTATTAATCAAATCATTTTGAACTATCTTTGATAAATTAATTTGACTTGTACCTGCTAGAAATTTACTTTTGTTAACAAGCCATGTATTAATTAAATTTTCAATTTGTTCTAAGGAGGGAGAAGCAGTTCTTATTTCTCCTCCTGAAAAAGGAATTTTTTCTGTATTTTCTGGGAGAATAATTTTTGATTTATCGATAACTTTTTTTTTATCGTCTTGGTTTAAAACTTTATTAAAGACATTCTTGTTTTCATTTATCGATAATGAGTTATCAACTATTTCTTTTTCCAGCGCTGGTTTTTTAAAATTATTTCTTAAAAGTCCCACACCTATGCCAAAAGCAAATAAAATCAAAAACGCATAAAGATATGTAAGGTACGGAGATTTATTAAATATTTTATAATTGTCTAACGCTTCTCCAAATGCAAATTTTAATTCGGCAATCCTTTCTATTGCGTATTTATAAAACTCTATTGATTTATTTTTAATAATCTCATCTGTATAAATATTTTCTTCAATAACTTCTTGAGCATCTTCTTTTACTCCTCCAGGCAAAGGTAATCGGCCCTCCTCAAAATTGTCCAAATTTAGCTCAGGATCCGTACTTAAAGCTTTTGGAGATTCTTGAGTCTTAAAATTAGATTGATTTTGAGGCCCAGAATTAAATACCGTTCTACTTGACTTCTTTTCTACTTGCTCAATAAATTCTTGGATTTCTCTATCTTCAAACCAAGAATCTAAATCGATTTCTTTTAAATCAATATCCCTATAACCAACTAAAACATCATTTTCTAACCAATTTTTACAAAAAATACATATTGCTTCTAATTTTTCTCCAGGATAATTATTTAACCAATCTCTTAACTTCTCATCGGAACTACTTAAAAACCTTGCTGAGGATTGCTCAACATCTGCCAAAAGCAAATCTAGACAACCTATTAAGGGCATTGAGTCAAGTCCAGATAAATTTAGTTTTTTTAATATTTTTCGAGCTTCGAATAATTTTGCAGGTTTTCTTCTTGCAAAACCAATTGCTGTTAAGGATAAAAAGGCTAAAAATCCTGCTTCCTTTGAACCTTTTTTTTGTAATTCTAAAAATAAATCAATCTGATCCTGAACAGTCAAGAATGGCTTTATTTGTTGAAAGAAAGCTTCAAATTCTTGCTGATTTAGATAATCATTATATTCAGATTTATTTTTCCCTTCTAATCCACCTCTTTTAATTATTAAATTTTCAAGCATACTTAAACCTTTTTTATGCGACTCATAATCATTTAAATCTCTACTTAACAAATCAAGAATTCTATAAGGAAGAAGCGAAACTAAGTCTTCCTCAAGAGTTTTCCGTAATTCCGCTAGCTTACCCATTCTTTGAAGAAGCTGTATACCTTCTTGTAAAAAATCTGCAGCATTTGAATAAGATCTTTGATCTTGCTCTTGTATTGCAGCATCTCTAGATGTCAAAGCTGCTAACAAAATAAGATCAGCTTCTCTACTACTACCCAAAGCAGGGGTTTGAGGAGGTTGCAATGCTTTTCTTGTTATTTTGAAGGCTTCTTTAGAAGAGCCCGATTCCCAAAGGAGAATTAATCCTGCAACTTCTCTATTGGAAGACAAATCTAAACCTGATGCTCCATTTAGTAATAAATTTTCGTAATCTCTTCTACTATCTGGATCTGTAAGCAAGTCGGCAGTGAGGCGAAGCAATTCAGATCTATGATTTAAAACCTCGTATGTGAATCCTTCATCAGGAGTTTTATCTAAGCGCAGTTGAAAAGCCCTTAATATTTCCTCAGATGTTGCTGAGGGGCTTACACCTATTAAACGAAAGTGGTCTAATGGAAGTTCCAAACAATTATCCTATTGAAAATCCTTTAGGTGAATTTTATCAATTTATATTTTTTTTTCATAATGTCTTGGAGAGTTATTAAAAAAAAACATGAAAATCGCCCATTGAAGCTTAGAATGTTAACAAATCAAAACTTCATTAAGGTATTTTCTTGGAAACACACGTAGAGAGAATTTCAAATCTTCAGGACTTTAAAAAAGCGAAGTTAGATCGTGAAACCGGATTATTTCTCTATGAAGATATGACGCTTGGTAGAAGATTCGAAGATAAATGTGCTGAGATGTACTACCGAGGTAAGATGTTTGGATTCGTACATCTTTATAACGGTCAAGAAGCAATCAGCACTGGTGTGATAGGTGCGATGAAAAAGAAGCATGACTGGTTTTGTAGTACCTATCGCGATCATGTTCATGCGCTTAGTGCAGGTGTTCCATCATTTGAAGTAATGAGTGAATTATTCGGTAAAGCAACAGGATGCAGTAAAGGCAGAGGTGGTTCTATGCATTTGTTCTCAAAAGAGCATCATCTTTTAGGAGGATATGCTTTTATTGGAGAGGGTATTCCTGTTGCTTTAGGATCAGCTTTCTCAAGTAAATATAAAAAAGAAGTTGCAGGTGACAATCAAAGTGACTCTGTAACAGCTGCTTTCTTTGGAGATGGAACTTGTAATAATGGACAATTCTTTGAATGTTTGAATATGGCTCAATTATGGAAATTACCAATAATTTTTGTAGTTGAAAATAATAAATGGGCTATTGGCATGGCTCATGACAGAGCCACAAGCAACCCAGAAATATGGAGAAAAGCATCAGCTTTCGGGATGCATGGTGAAGAAGTTGATGGAATGGATGTATTAGCCGTGAGGGGAGCTGCACAAAGAGCTGTTGAAAGAGCAAGAGCTGGGGAGGGTCCCACTTTACTAGAATGTTTAACTTATAGATTCAGGGGTCATTCTTTGGCTGATCCAGATGAATTAAGAGCTGAAGAAGAAAAAGAATTCTGGGCCAAAAGGGATCCTATTAAGAAATTAGCTAATCAGATGATCGAAGGAAATTTTGCTAAAGTAGAGGAATTAAAGAGCATAGAAAAGAAAATAGATTTAGAAATCACTGAATCTGTTAAAAATGCTATAAATGCTCCAGAGCCACCTTCTAATGAATTAACTAAATATATTTGGGCTGAAGATTAAATCAAATCCCACTAGGTAATTTTCTAGTTAAATTTCTTAGTTTTCTAAGAGCCTTTAGTTCCACTTGTCTTACTCTTTCTCTAGAGACTTCTAATAACCTTCCTATCTCTGCTAAGGTATGTCTCTCATTTCCATCTAAACCGAATCTTAACTTCAAAACATGTTGTTCTTGTTCGCTTAAATGGCTTAACCACTTTCCTAGCTGCTCTTGATGCATCTTTTGCTCAACTTGATCTAGGGGCTCTTCATTATTACTATCTGCAATAAGATCACCCAAGAAACTCCTGCCATCATCTCCATTCACAGGTGCGTCCAAACTACTTGTTGATAGAGCCTGCCTCAATACAGAATCAAGTTCCTCTACATCTATTTCCATTGCTTCAGCAATTTCAATTCTACTTGGCATTGCTCCAAGTTTATGCGCTAATTCCCTACTTATTTTTCTAATAGTGGCAAGCCTCTCACTTAAATGAACAGGTAAACGAATAGTTCTGGATTGGCAAGCAATAGCTCTTGTCATACTTTGGCGAATCCACCAAAAGGCATAAGTAGAAAACTTATATCCTCTCGTAGGATCAAACTTTTCGACTGCTCGCTCTAAACCTAAAGAACCTTCTTGAACAAGATCTAAAAGTTCTAATCCCTTACCTTGATATTTTTTCGCAACACTAACCACTAACCTTAAATTAGCTTTCATCATTCTCTCTTTTGCTCTTCTTCCAATTTTTATTGCTCTTTTATCTTGCGGAGTGAATTCTTTTGTTTTTTCTGTCACTTGACCGTCTTCAGTTATAACCATCATTTTTTGGACTTGGTTACCCAATTCAATTTCCTCAGCAGGTGTTAATAAAGGTACTCGACCTATATTTGAAAGATACCAACTGATAGGATCGTTACCTCTTCTTTTTTGCGGTTCAGTTGATGTTGATACTGATGAAGCCATTTTTTACCTATATTGAGGTACTAAAACTTTCCTATACTTTTGTGGAAATATACGATTACTTAATACCTGCTTCAGATTTCAGGTATAAATTGTGTAGTTATGTGTTTAAAACTATAAAAAACTCCTTATTATTGTTTCTTTCATAACATTAGCCTCGTTTTTGTTTTTCTCATTAACTTTGATAACTGGTCCCCTATTAAAGAAGCATTTGATCCTTTTTTACATTTTGATGCAGCAAAAGAGTGTAAAAAAACGTATTTTGCTAAAGATTCAGTGCTAATGTAATCTCCAAAAAAAGACAAATCTATTGCTGCACATCCACCAATAAATCCTGATAAAAGATCTCCTAAACCCGCTCTTGCAGTCTCAGCATCAGTTCCAAAAAGTTGCCATGCATTTTCATTATTGGCAATAACACTATTTGCTCCCTTTAATAAGATACTTATATCAAATTCTTTAGCAGCTTTTTTAGCTAGTTCAACTTTATTCGTACAGTCAATATCAGGGAATAACCTCCCAAATTCTTTATCATGAGGAGTAATCCAAGTCTCAGAATTTCTTTCTAAGAAAAATCTAGGTCCCAAATTTGACTTAGAAATTCTATTGAGTGCATCTGCATCAAGAATCAATAAACCTTTAAAATCTAATAAGTACTTTATTGATTTTTCCCAATCATCCTCATTCAAACCAATTCCTGGGCCAATAACTATCGAATCATAAGCAGAACAATCAATATTCTTTAAGGCGTCCAACAATATTGAATTTCCATTTAGGTCGCTTCTAAGTCTTCCTATAACAACTACTTCTGGTTGAACTTGCCATATAGATTTTGCAACTAAATCAGGAATAATTGCTGATACAAATCCAACCCCACTAGAAATAGCACCTTTTATTGCGAGATACGCTGCCCCAGGATATTTTTCACTTCCCGCAATTAATAATGTTCTGCCTCTTTTATATTTACTTGTATTTTTTGGTAATAAAGGAAGATTAATTGTTCTAAAATCTTGAGAAATAATTTTAAAAATCTTACTTTCTAATTTACATAATTGACTTCTAGATATCCCTATATCTATGTGATGTAATTCCCCGACATAAGGTAGTGCAGTGTCTTGTAATAATCCGATCTTATTAAGACCTACAACTAAATTATAATTGGCTTTTACAGCATTTTTATAGAAGGGTTTCCCAGAATCAGGACATAAACCCGTTGGAACATCTATGCTTACAACCTTCCCAGACTTTTTTTTGAATTTTTTATTAAATAATTTAATTAAGTCCTCATCAACTTTTCTTTTTTGATTATTTCCTAAAATAGCATCAATCCATAAATGTGTCCCTTCAGGATTAGGAGGTTTTTCTAATTTTTCTACTCCAAGAGATGTAAGATAATTTACATAATTAATCGTTAATATTTTTTTTAAAGGAAATGGACACCATAATTTAACTAGATATCCCTTTAAAAAAAGCTCTTTAGCAATTACTGCTCCATCCCCACCATTATTTCCAGGACCTAACAAAATTACTACTCCCTCTTTTAAAAGAGATTTTCTTTTCAAAAACCATTTAGATAGCTGAATTCCAACCTTTTCCATCAACGCCTCTTGAGGCATTCCTTGAGCAAAAATTTCATTCTCTAAATCCAACATTTGCTTTGAATAAACAACAAGATGTTTAGAGTCAATTGTTGGCCATCCAATTTCTTTCATAATTAGTTCAAAGCTATTAAAAACTGTTCAAAAATTTAAATTCCATGTTAAAGACTTTAAAGGATAAAAATTTAGAGAACTGTTCCTCCGTTCATAATAAATCGCAAAAACAAAAAAAAATTATTGTTGGTCTTTCAGGTGGAGTAGATAGTTCTCTATCAGCAGCTCTTCTTATAGAAGATGGTTGGAAAGTTGAGGGCCTGACTCTTTGGTTAATGAAAGGAAAGGGCTCTTGTTGTTCAGAAGGATTAGTTGACGCTGCAGGTCTATGTGAAGATTTAGGAATTAATCATAATATATTAGATTCAAGAGAAATTTTTGAAAGGGAAGTAGTTAAAAAGACTACTGAGGGATACGAATCAGGATTCACTCCACTTCCATGCTCGATGTGTAATAAAAATGTAAAATTTGAAGAAATGCTCAATTTTGTTATTAAACAAAAAGAGTTTACTTATATCGCTACCGGTCACTACGCAAGAGTTCAAAAAATTTCTGACGTGAACATCAAAAACTCTGAAAATTTTCAATTCAGGGATTTCTTACTCCTAAGGGGGGCTGATAAAAATAAAGATCAGAGTTATTTCCTTTACAGTCTTTCCCAAGAAGTATTAAGCAGATTAATACTTCCGCTCGGAAATCTCAAAAAAGAAGATACAAGAAAAGAGGCCTTAAGATTAAGACTTAGAACTGCAAAAAAGCCAGAAAGTCAAGATCTATGCTTAGTTGAACATTATGGATCTATGCAAAAATTTATTGATAACCATATTGAACCTAAAGAGGGGAAAATAAAGCACATTAACGGAGAAATTCTTGGAACTCATAATGGTATTCAACATTTCACAATAGGGCAAAGAAAAGGTTTGGGTATTGCTTGGCCAGAACCTTTATACGTGGAAAGTTTGGATAAACAAAAAAATATAGTTTATGTCGCAAATAAAAATGACCTTTTTAAAAGAGAAGCCATAATAAAAGACATTAACTGGGTTTCAATTGAAGCACCCTTAAAAGAAATAGAAGTAGAGGCACAAATTCGATATAGGAGCGAACCAGTTCAAGGAATTTTAGTTCCTGTAAAAGATAAAGCCAACATGACTAAAAAGTTTAAATTAATTTTCAAAGATAATCAAAGCTCTATCACTCCAGGTCAAGCTGCAGTGTTTTATAAAGATGAAATTTTATTAGGAGGCGGATTAATTTGTGAGTTTTCCAAATAAAAAATTTAATCCTACTAAAAACAAAAACAATAAGAACAAAGGGCGTTCCCCATGTATCGTATAGAAAGTTTTTTCAGTAGAAAAATTAGGATTTACAACATCATTTTGCTCAGTATTAGGATCAAATATTTTAATTACACTTCCAACTTCACTTATTAATCCTGAAGGACCAGTATTTGAAACAATTATATTATCTTTTTTATTTTCTATACTTCTTATTCTGGCCAAAGATAGAAATTGATTATGAAGCTTCGTGGGATAAGGATCTAAGTTGGCTACTGAAATTATTAGTTCTGCCCCACTGTTTATAGCACTTCTTATTTTAAATCCATCACTAATCTCGTAACAAATTGCTATTGCAAGTGGCTGAGTAAATTTCCATTTAAAAAACCTTGAATTTGATCCTGGCTGAATACCTCCTACTGCCGATAGTCCTCTTGAGAAAATATTTAAGAATCCTGGAATTTTCTCCCCAAATGGTACAAGTCTATTTTTATCAATATAGGTTGAATAATTTTTATCCCCAATTTGATATCCAAGCAAGGAACTTCTTAGGCCATTTTTAGAGTTTCTAAAACCTCCTGCCAGCATCGTAATCTTGCTTTTGAAATTTAAATTAAAATTATTATTCAAAGTCCCCTCAGGTGTAATAAGAAGTTTTGCATTATTTGATAGAGCAATTTTTTGAGCAGAAATCAGCTTTTCATTTATAAATTGATTTTTAAATTTTGTTTTTTCTCTTGTGGGCATATTTGTTTGCCATAGAGCTACTGGATTGTCATTATTTCTATTTATTGGATTTGTTAAACCTCCAAGAAAATGTAAAATAACGATAATCAAAAGCCCAAATATAAATGTTTTTTTTAAATAATATTTTCTTTTCCATTTCTCATAAATTAGGTATATCCAAAAACCTATAATTAATTGCACTACACATAAACCGCTTGCACCAATCCATCTTGCTAAACCCGCAAGATACAGATCTCCTGGAACAATTCCTTCTCCCAAACCTATCCAAAAAAGAGGAGTTTGAGAAAGAATAAATTCACCCATGCCCCAGGCAAAAGATAACAATAAAACTTTTATAGTTAAGGTTAAAGGGTTCATATTAGTAATATCTTTTTTTTGGAAAATTATTGTTCCTAAAAGCCCCCATAAATAAATCAATATCCCTCCTACCAAAGAGCAACCTAATAAGATCGAAATGGAAATAATTAAACTTGATATCCATGAGAAACCTAACCAGGTCAACGGGTGAAGTTCATAAAGCCAAGAATGACTTACTAAAATAAAGAAAAATCCCCAAAGAAAATTTGCTAATTTTTTATCACTTCTACTCCATAAAATAAATAAGGATAATGGCATAAAAAGCAACCAAAAGTGGGTTGATGTAGCAATTCCTCCAAAGATGCCTCCCAAGCATGGATAAAAATACTTATTAAACTTTTTATTTTGAGTGTTAATCAACAATATAAAATTTCTAAATTAATTCTTTTAAAAAGATATATTATTGTACCTTTTTCTGTAGAATTAAAAATAGTAATCCTAAATTTAAGTGAAAGAAGTTTTAATTAGTTTTACGGTTTTCGTATTTTGCCTTTCTTTAACACTGTTTAGTCAATTTAACTCCCCTCAAGTTGTTAATGCAGCTGAATCAAAAACTGAATTCGTAAATAAAACACCTATTACAAAATCATCTAGTGTTTCAAATGCCAATATATTTGAACTAGATCCATCAGATCCAAACCCAATACTTTTCGCTATGGCAGAAGAAACACAAGAAGAAAGCAACTCTAGAACTACAGATAGTGGTTTAATTATTGTAGATATAGTTAATGGAGAGGGAGATGAAGCAAACTCTGGACAAACAGTTTCTGTAAACTACACCGGAACACTAGAAGATGGGACCCAATTTGATACCAGTATTGGCAGAGGGCCATTTAGTTTCCCATTAGGTGCAGGGAGAGTAATTAAGGGTTGGGATGAAGGAGTAGCAGGAATGAAAGTTGGTGGGAAAAGAAAATTAACAATTCCTCCTGAGCTTGGATACGGATCAAGAGGAGCAGGAAATGTAATTCCTGCTAATGCAACTTTAATTTTTGAAGTTGAATTATTAAAAGTCAATTAAAGTAAGAAATAACATCTAAAACTTTTCAATTTAGTTAATCTAGAAGTAATATATATTCAATTATAAAAAAACGAATGTTAATTAAATTAATCTATTCTCTTTTAAATAAAAGTTCCAAATTGGAAGTCCATGCCCATTGTGATGGACCATGTGGTGTTTACGACCCCGCTTCTACAAGAGTCGCTGCTGAAGCAGTATTAGCCATGACAAAGAAGCTAATTGCGCTTACTCCTCCTTCAAGTACAGACTCAGCAGATTGGGCTGCTTACAGTAATACGTTTTCTAGATTTGTAGCAGTTAAAGAAGAACAGGCTAAAGAAACTAAGAAAGAAATTCTAATCTTATGGACAGATTACTTTAAACCCGTTCACTTAGAAACTTATCCAGATTTACATGAAACAATCTGGAAAGCAGCGAAATTATGTAGTGCTTGTAAAGTGAATATTGATCTTGCTCAAGCCGAAGAATTAATGAGTTATGTAGAAAAGATACATAACATCTTCTGGGAATCAAAAGGCAGAAGTGATGCTTTTGTAAAAGCTAGCTAGTTCAATTATTTTTAAAATTTTTTACGATTTAATTGCATTTTTTTTTGGACTAAGAAAAATAGCAACCGTTAAAGGTCAATCCATGTTGCCTACTTTAAAAGAAGGTGACATGGTTTTTTTTAAAAAATATATAAAAAACAAATCACTTTTGAAAGTTGGTCAAATAGTAATTATCTATCATCCTCATAAAAATATTAGGTTAATTAAAAGAGTAAAAAATATTATTAAAAATAGTATCGAAGTTTTTGGGGATAATATTGAATACAGTAACGATAGCAATAAATTTGGATTAATTAATAATGAAAAAGTAATTGGAATAGTTACTTCAAAAATTAAAAAAATATTCTAGGTTAAAAATAGAGAAGTACTTTTTTGGAGCCAAAACAAGCCCATAGAAAAAGATACTCCACCAGCAAAAGCTATTAACCTTCTAATAAATTTTTGACCTGCATTTAAAGTTGTTACTGATATTAGGCAAGTAAATAAAATCATACTTGCTAAAGAACCACTCAAATATGAAATTAAATAAGCAAATGCATTAGGAAGAGGTAAAGCTAATGCTGGAAGAACTGCGAGAAAATGAGAGCCACCTGCTAAACCATGAAGTAATCCTAGTCCTGTCAATGCATGAGAATGCTTATTATGTTTTTTTTGGTCTTCACTATGAAAATGCAAATGATGATGAGCTACACCATTATGTTGATGAGAGTGAGAGTGAAGGTTTAGATGTAAAGAATTTCTTATCGCAAAGAATCCAACAATAAGAAGAGAAATTCCAACTAAAAATTCAGCGAAGTTGGAAAATTTACTTAAAGGGGTAATGTCTTTTATAAAAATTGCTAGAAAGGCTAAAAAGATTACTCCTGAAGAGTGCCCCAAGCCCCATGAGATACTATTTCTCGCCGCAATTTTTGGACTCGTAATAGATGATGGGGCCATTGCAATAAGATGATCAGCGCCACTTACCACATGAATAAATCCAGCAAGAATTCCAGTTAGTATTACAACCTGCATTGATATATAAAATACAACTTAACAATATTCAGTTTTATAGCATAAATATCCAGATTTAATTAAATTGAGTTAAATAATTTCTTAAAAGAGTTTTCAATATCACTTTCCCTCATAAACCTTTCGCCAATTAAAACCCCCTTTATTCCAATCGAATTGAGAGTTTTTAAATCATCAGAGTTATTTATTCCAGATTCACTAATTGGAACAATATTATGTTTTGAAAATATATCCGAATATTTACTCATTATTCCTATTGATGTTTTTAGATCAGTTTTAAAAGTCTTCAAGTTTCTATTATTTATTCCTATTAAATTAAATGATTTCAAACTCAATATTCTTTCAAGTTCTTGACCATCATGCACTTCAACTAAAACACTCATCTTTAAATTATCTGCAATTTTCTTCAAATAAATTAAATCATCATCGCTTAAGATCGCAGCAATTAATAATATTGCATCAGCACCAGATACTCTCGCTTTATATACTTGATAAGCAGAAATAATAAAATCTTTGCAGAGCAAAGGCAGATTAGTTGCACTTCTGACATCTTGAAGTATTTCATAACTTCCTTGAAAAAACCTTTTATCAGTCAATACCGAGATACATGAGGCACCAGACTTTTCATAACAAGAAGCAATTTCTTTTGGTTTAAAATCTTCTCTAATAACACCTTTACTAGGGCTAGCTTTTTTAATCTCAGCAATCACTCCCGGTTTAATTTTGGAATTTAAAATACTTTGAAAAAAATCTTTTGGTGGAGCAAGTTTATCAAGTTTTTTTATTAAATCTTCTAGGGAGATTATTTTCTTAAAATTTTTGATTTCAGTATCTTTGTGCCAAACAATTTCCTCAAGAATATTTTTTGCTTTTGCCTCTCTATGAGGAACAGCATATTCTAAATTTTCTACCCTGACTGTTGGATTTGGTGGCCTACGTCGTATTTCCATAAACAAATCAATTTATTTAACTTGAGAAGCTGCCTGTTTATATGCAACCTCAACTACTTCACTAAGAGTAGGGTGAGTATGTACCTCAGTAGATAGTTGCATTACATTTTGGTTTCTAGAGATTGCATTTGCAATTTCTTGAATCAAATCAGCTGCATGCATCCCAAAGATATGAGCACCTAATACTTTTCCACTGTCTTTATTGAAAAGTAACTTAAGAATTCCATCGCTTTCTAATTCTGCTAATGCCTTGGAATTAGCTTTAAAATAGCTCTTCACAACTCCTAAAGTAAAACCCTCTTTGGTAGCTATTTCTTTAGCATCAGTTTCAGATAAGCCTACTGAACTTATTTCAGGATGAGTGAATGTTGCAGCTGGTATACTCCTATAATTGATTTCGATATTCTCACCACATATATTTTCAACAGCAATTGTTCCTTGAGCTGCTGCTGTATGGGCAAGCATAAGTTTGCCAGTAACATCACCAACGGCCCAAATATTAGGTATTATTTTTTCACCATTTAAAACTCTCATTTGATCATCAATAGGAATGTAACCTTTTATAGTTTCTATACCAACTGAATCAAGATTAAGATTTTTACTATTAGGACTCCTCCCAGTAGCCACAAGAACGCCATCAACTTCTAAATTTTCTACAATTTCTTTTGATTTTGCATCCGTTAGCTCTATCTTTACAGGGCATCCAGGGGTGATCTTAGTCGCAAACACATTAGATTTTGTATCAATATCTCTTGATTGAATAAGATTTTTCTTGGCTATTTTTGTAATATCCGGATCAAAGGTGGGCATTATATTTTCCAAAGCCTCAATCATGGTCACTTCGCAACCTAGAGCGGTATATACATCAGCGAATTCTAAACCTATATATCCACTTCCAATAATGGCTATCCATCTCGGTAGCCACTCAAGTTTTACTGCTTCATCACTTGTGAAAACTGTTCTATTGTCTAAAGTTATTCCGGGAGGCACAAAGGGAGAAGAACCTGTCGCAAGAACTGTATTTTTACATGTAAAGATCCTATCAATTCCATTGTTGTCTCTTACTCCTACTTTCTGATTACCTTCAAGTCTTCCAAATCCTAAAATAATTTCAACTCCACTTCTTTTGAGAGTTTTTGTTAAATTTTCTCTAACATTTGATACTAAATTATTGGCGTGATCAGCAATTTTTGATCTTTCGAATCTAACAGGGGAAGCATGAATACCAAACTTTGCTAAATGTTCGTAATTGGCTATTTCTCTAACTTTTCCACTTGCTGCCAAAAGAGCTTTTGAAGGTACGCATCCTTTATTTACGCAAGTACCTCCCATATCTCCTGACTCTATGATGGCAACTTTAAGACCTTTTTCCGCAGCATGTTTGGCGGCATCAAATCCTCCATATCCTGCACCAATTACTATCAAATCAAAGTCAAAATTTGTATCAGTCACTTTTGTATTCTTGAAGTAGAAGTATATGTGACTCTTTTTCGTTCAAGTAATAATGGAACTGCAACACAAGCCACATTCAATGATTCTACAAGCTCACTATGCGGAATAGTAATTGTTTCATTAAAAGCTTCTTGAATTCTTTTATGAATACCATTACCTTCATTACCCAATATAAGTGCGGTTGGTTTAGACCAATCAATTTCCCAATATGGTTTTTGAGGTTTATTAAGATTTTTATTATGGCTACTTGTAGAAATTATTTGAAACCCGTTCTTTGAAAATTGATCTAAGGATGACAATAAAGAATTAATTATTTCTTCTTCACCTCCATCAAATCTTTTAAATGGGAGATGAAAAACAGCTCCACTAGATGCTCGTAATACCTTTTGACCTAAGGGGTGCGCTCCCCCTGCTAATAATATCTTGTTAACACCAGCAGCTAAAGCTGTTCTAAAAAGGTTCCCCATATTCCCAGGGTCTTGAATCCTATCAAGGACAAGAATAAAGTCATCTTTAATATTATTAAAGTCAAAATTAGGTATTGATGAAATCTCTACCAAGGCGGCTACTCCATCAGGATTTTTTGTAGATACTGCTGAAGCTAAAACTTCCTCTGATACGACAATTATTAATGATTGATCAATCTTTTGATAAAGATCCTCATTTTTATCAAGCCATTTTTCAGTAGTTAAAATTTTTGAAGGATGATTGCCAGACTTCAGCATTTCTTCAATCAAATGAGTCCCTTCAATGCAAAAATAATCTTTATCTTTTGTATTAGATCCTTTTTTAAACGATCTAAATATTTTAACTAAAGCATTACTTTTACTAGTTATTTTTGGAAAAAATTTTTCTATAGTAATTTAAATAAATTTTATTTTAAATACATTTTAGTTACTTAAATATTTTGATCAATTATCTTTTTTTAAATCTTAATTCTTAACCATTTAAATTTACACCCTTTAGTATTAATTAATATTCATCGCGTTACACAGGGTGGACTTACTATATTTAGTTTGTCATTATTAGACCAATAAAAAAATTCTTAATGGTTTGCGTAAGCAACAATAAGTCATATCTTAAATCCCAACATTTAAAGATTATTGGCCAAAAAACCTTAAGAGGAAAGGTAAAAATAAGTGGTGCAAAGAATTCTGCATTAGTATTACTTGCGGCATCATTACTAACTGACGAAAAAATCATATTAGATAATGTTCCTCTTCTGACTGATATTGAGAAAATGGGAAATATACTTAAGAATTTAGGAATTAAATTACATAATAAAGATCATCAATTAATAATTGATTCAAAGAATATATCCATACAAGAACTTCCATATGAACTTGTAAATGGATTAAGAGCTAGTTTCTTTTGTATTGGAGCATTATTAACAAGATTTGGGGAGGCATCAATACCTTTACCTGGTGGGTGCAATATTGGTGAAAGACCTATCAACGAGCATATAAACGGGCTAAGGGCACTAGGTGCAGAAATTATCATTGACAAAGATGTCGTAAAGGCAAAAATAGTCAAGAAGAAAAGTAAACTATTTGGTGCAAATATTAGATTAAATTGTCCAAGTGTTGGGGCTACTGAAACGTTAATAATGGCTGCATCCTTAGCAGAAGGCAGAACTGTTATAGAAAATGCAGCAAGGGAACCTGAAATTCAAGATTTATGTCATATGTTAAATAAAATGGGAGCAAAAATTTATGACTCTGGTAAAGAAAAAATAATTATTGATGGAGTACAAAAACTTCATGGCTGTACTCATAAAGTAATCCCAGATAGAATTGAAGCAGGAACTTTTTTAATAGCTGCTGCTGCAACTTCATCTTCAATCACAGTTTCTCCAGTAATTCCAAATCACTTAGAGGCAGTATTAAATAAGCTAGAAGAAAGTGGCAGTAAAATAATTAAAAAAGGAAATTCGATTTCAATAAAAGGTAAAAAGATTAAAGCAGTTGATATAAAAACCTCTCCATTTCCAGGATTCCCTACGGACTTACAAGCTCCATTTATGGCTTTAATGACTATTGCAAAAGGGAGATCTAAGATCACTGAAACAATTTTTGAAAATAGAATGAATCATGTTGAGCTTTTAAATCAAATGGGGAGTTCCATAACATTAAAAGATAATATAGCTTACATAAATGGAGTTAAAAAATTAAGAGGAAGGACATTAGTTGGATTAGATTTGAGATCTTCAGCTGCTCTTATAATTGCTGCTTTGACCTCTAACAATGTTAGTTATATATATGGTCTTGAACATTTAGATAGAGGTTACGAAAATTTTGAATTAAAACTATCAAATTTAGGTATTCAAATCAAAAGACAAACAACAAAAGGTATGATTAGCAAAAATAATTACGATAGTTCTAATTTAAAGAAAAAAGATGTATCAACAATAAAAGCTGCTTGATATTTTTATACGTAAGCTACGTTAGCAAGGGAAACACAACCAATAAAAAGAAATGATAAAACCAAGAAACGTACAGACCAATATTCATTTAATCCCTTAATTTTTAAATTCTTCATACCCAAGTGCCACTGTTGGAACTGAAAGCAGTGAAAATAGCTACCGCAATAAATAAATACGGGGCTAACTTAAATGATAATTTTTGAGTATTATTTTTTGTTTTAATACCAGACATAAATTTTTATTTCATTACTAACAAATATAACACAATATTACTATCTGTGAAGCCTGATCTGTAAAACTAACCTTCAGAACTCTAAAATGCGGCATTAATGTACCAAAAGTGTAACTTAAAATTAAATTTTCAGCCCAAGTCCTAATCTAATGTGTTTAATTTAAGATTTGTTTTTATTCTTATTTTTTTTTATAAATCTCATTTCTATGAAATAGAAAAAGTAGTCAATGCATGAATTATTGTTATAGTTAGATAAGTTAATTATTTGTGAAGAGCCTTGGGAGCGTGGTGGAATTGGTAGACGCACCGCACTCAAAATGCGGCACCTTCGGGTATGTCGGTTCAAGTCCGACCGCTCCCACTTTAATGAATACTTATACTAGATATAATATATCTTTCAAGAAAGGTAATGGATGTTGGTTATGGGATGATAAAGGGAAAAAATATCTTGATGCTGTGGCTGGTATAGCAACATGTAGTCTGGGGCATAGCAATAGAATCTTAAGAAAAAAGTTATCCGCACAATTAAAAAAAGTTCAGCACATATCAAATCTTTATAAAATTGAAGAGCAAGAAGAATTAAGCAAATATTTAACCAAACTTAGTTGTGCTGAAAGTGTTTTTTTCTGTAATAGTGGTGCCGAGGCGAATGAATCAGCTATTAAATTAATCAAAAAATACGGTAATACAGTTCATAAAGGTAAAGAATCTTTTATTCTTGCTGCTGAATCTAGCTTTCATGGTAGAACACTCGCAACTTTAAGTGCTACTGGTCAGCCTAAGTACCAAAAGGGTTTTGAACCAATGGTTAAAGGTTTTAAGTTTTTCAAATATAACGATATTGCATCTGTAAAAAAAATATTTGAAGAATTAAAAGAAAACAACCAAAAAGCTTCCGGAATTTTAGTTGAACCTATTCAAGGAGAAGGAGGTGTAATACCTGGAGATAAAAATTTTTTTAAAGAATTAAGAGAAATTTGTAATCAAAACAATTCTCTTTTAATTCTTGATGAAGTTCAGAGTGGAGTAGGAAGAACAGGAAAAATGTGGGGATATGAGAATCTAGAAATCGAACCTGATGGATTCACATTAGCTAAAGGATTAGGCGGAGGGCATGCGATTGGTGCTTTATTGGTACAAAAAAAAGCGAACATTTTTTCTCCTGGAGATCACGCAAGTACTTTTGGTGGCAATCCCTTTGCTTGTAGAGCTGCCATAACAGTTTTAGAAGAAATCAAAAGACTTAAAATTCTTAAAAACGTTTTCGAAAGAGGTAATCAATTAAATGAGGGTTTTACTAAAATTTCAGCGAAATTCCCTAATATTGTTAGTGATATAAGAGGACTAGGATTGATACAAGGTCTTGTTATAAATGATCACTGCGCAGATGCAAAAACAATCACATTAAAAGCTTTTGACAAAGGGTTACTTTTAGTACCGGCCGGAGGAAACGTGGTTCGGTTTGTACCTCCATTGATAATTTCGAGAAATGAGATTAATATTCTTTTAAAAAAGTTAGATTTAATTTTCGAAGAGATGTAAATTCTATTAATTTTGATTAATGTAAACATTGAGTATTTTGATTTACTCTCGCCCAAATTAGAAAGGGAAAATATTCAATTAGGATTATCAAGAATAAAAAATGCTTTAAGAGATTTAGATAACCCATGCAGTACTATACCTGCTATTCAAATTGTAGGAACAAATGGTAAAGGTTCGATTACCGCCTTCATAGAAAACATTCTTTATACAGATAAAAAGAATATTGGAGTTACTACTTCTCCTCACCTTTATGATATTTGTGAAAGGATTAGAGTAAATAAAGAAGAGATTAGTAAGGAAGAATTTGAAAGACTATTTAAGAAAATAAAAAATAATCTTTCAACCCATCAATTATCTCCTTTTGAACAAATAATTTGTTGTGCACTAAATTTTTTTGATTCTAAAAAAGTAGATTTATTAATTCTTGAAGCTGGTTTAGGTGGACGATTAGACGCTACTACAGCACATCCTTTAAGACCAATAATTGCTATTGGAAATATAGGTTTAGACCATAAAGAGTATCTTGGAGACTCAATTGAAAAAATTGCAAAAGAAAAAGTAGCTGTAATTGAAAAAAATGCATTTGTTATTTCTTGTCGTCAAGAAGCTGAAGTTGAGAAAATAATTAACGCAAGAGTCCAACAGGTAGGTGCAAAAATTATATGGAAAGAATCTCTATCTAATGATTATGAAATTGGTTTAAAAGGAAATTTTCAAAAACAAAATGCAGCTGTTGCTATTGGAGTAATTGAAGAACTAATTAATTTTGGCTTTAAGGTTAAAGATTGCTCCATTAAAGAAGGACTTAAGAATGCAAAATGGAGCGGGAGGTTAGAAATAATTAACTGTTTTAATAAAGAAATTCTTGTTGATTCTGCACATAATTACTCTGCGGCAAAAGCCCTTTCAGAGGAAAGGGAAACTTGGAACAATAATAAGGAAGGCATTTACTGGATTTTAGGAGTCCAAATAAACAAAGATATTGCCTCAATGATAAAAATTCTTATTAAAGAAAATGATCATATACTTTTAGTCCCAGTTCCTAATCAAGCAAGTTGGACTTTAAAAGATCTTTCTTGTATTAATGAGCTAAATTATTTAAAAATAAATGAGTTTGAAAAAGTTGATCTTGCTTTTAAATATCTTTTGGGGCTTAAAAAATGGCCAAAATGTAATCCTGTGATTACAGGCTCAATATTTTTAGTTGCTGAGTTTATTAAATTTGCAAATAATCAAAAGTTTTAAATATTAAACTTATCTTTTATTTCCCACCCCTTCAATTTACCTGGATTTAATAAACCTTTTGGATCAAATTTCAATTTTGCTTTTACTTGATCAGAATCAATTACCCCTAATCCACCTCCCTCAACAGTTAATACATGTGGATTAAAAATAATTGCTCCCAGATTCTTAGAATTATCAATGATTTGGTTTATTTGATCTGAATTATGCCATTTTATTACAGGCAAAGCAGCTAATCTAGGGACTCCTTGTTGAGCAACTGCTTCAATATGCCAAAGAATATTCTTACCCCATTTTTCTCTCAAAGAATTAATTAATTCGAATTCCTTATCTAGAGGTAAAAGCATCTGTAAATATGTCCAGTTTTTGTCCTTTGCTCTCATATGAAGGGTTGTATGATTCCACACTACTTCAGAGATTCCATTTGTTAGTTTATCTTCCTCTCCAAGAAGAAAAGAATTAACTTCATATTTTTTGCAAATTAATTCAATAGTTTTAATCCCTCCAAGAGTAGATTGAAGCAAAATCTTGTGACTTTTAGATTTACCTTTAAACCAGTTAGGCATTTGATCTACAATTTCCTTCTCAAGAATTGAACCAAGCTTCAAGTCAATTGCTGCAGTGGTAAATATTTTTAATATTTCGATTGTCTTATTTAACTCTTCACAGTCAATTACTATCGAATACCACTTACGTTTTATATCAGTAGAGATTAATAATGAAGTAATAATTCCATTAGTTCCATACGCATGATTTAAAGGTTCGGATTCTTGAGCGTCAAATCTTAGTAATTTAGGCTTTTCATTTATTGTTACAGCTTCTAAACCCATAAGATTACCTGGATCTCTTAAAAATCCCCATCTAATTGATCCAATACCTCCTGAGCCCCCAGCAATAAAACCTCCTATAGTTGCAGTTTTCCATGTACTGGGAAGCAACCTTAATTCTCTTCCATATTTTTCTAGTTCTTTATTTAAATCTCCCATTAGGCATCCAGATTGCACCTTTACGAAACCTGTCTCTGGATAAAATTCTTCTATTTTATTTAAACAATTCATTTGCATAAT
>QCUP01000008.1 GCA_003208885.1 Prochlorococcus sp. AG-679-K21
TGAAAGAACCCTTCTGAGGAATGTTTTCTCTCCCAATTAACTTGCCTCGAAATATTAATTTATAAATCGGAAAAATAATTACTTGGCTTACCAATGTATAAATTAATTTTTGATAAAAATAACTTTTCATAAAATCAATAATTAATTTGATCTGCAGAAGATACTTGAGAAATTTTTACATCCTTTAAATGCCTTTTACCTAGACCACCAAGGACATTAGATGGGCCAATTTCCACCATTTGATGAATACTATTTTCTTTCATTAAATCCATAGTTTGACGCCATCTAACACCATTACACATTTGATTTTTAAACTTAACCTTAAGCTCATTTGGGTCATTACATAGTGATGGATGTGAATTACTTATAACGGGCATAGATGGCTGATTAAATTCTAGAGTGTCTAAATATTTTGAAAATTGAAATGATGATTCTTTCATAAATGGTGAATGAAAAGCACCCGAAACATTTAATTTAATGAATCTTTTTGCCTTAATTTGTTTTGAAATATTATCTAAAGCTTTTTCGCTTCCTGATAAAACAACTTGAGAGGAGCTATTGTCATTCGCTATTACAAGATCATCAATCTCTTCTACAAGTAAATCTAATTGATCTCTATCAAAACTTATTAATGCTGCCATAGATCCCTTTGCGGCATCTGCCATTAATCCAGATCTAACTTTTATAAGTTCTACACAATCTCCAAAAGACAAAACATCGGCACAATATAAAGCCGTAATTTCACCTAAACTATGCCCAGCAATATAGGTTGGTCTATAACCATTCTCTTTTAAAGAGTCTAATAAGACTGATTCCACCAGAAAAAGACAAATTTGAGTATTTTTTGTATTGTTTAAATCGTCAGAAAGATTTTTCTTATCAGAATTTAGTTCACAAATTTCAAATAAATTTCTCTCGAATACTTCAGAAGCATAATTAAACCTATATTTTGCATTTGGCAAATCTATTATTTTATTTGCCATACCAATTTTTTGTGAACCCTGACCAGGGAATACCCATGCGACTGTCATAATAAAAATTTTTTAACCCCATCGAATAAGTGCTGCACCCCAACTTAACCCAGCACCAAAACCACTTGTGGCAATAATATCATTTTCTTTAATTTTCTTATTTCTTACAGCCTCATCAAGCATTAAAGGAATTGTTGCCGCTGAAGTGTTTCCATAGTTACTTAAATTACTGAGAATCTTTTCTGATGAAACATTTAGTCTGTCTCCAACAGAATCTAATATTCTTTGATTTGCTTGATGTAATAAAAGCCAATTGATTTTATCAGAATTGAAATTTGTTTTTTTAAATAAATTATCAATAATTAATGGTACCTCTCTAACTGCAAATTTATATACTTCTTGTCCATTCATCTTAATTGAGGAAAAACCCCCACTTGAAAAATTAATATCATCAATAATTAGATCTTGATTATTTTGAGATGGAAGATTTAAGAAAGAACCTCTTTGACCATCAGTCCTCATACTAAAGCCAATTAAATTATCTAATTGATTTGTTACTTCGATTGCTATTGCACCAGCACCATCTCCGAATAAGATACAACTTCTTCTATCATTCCAATCTACATAACTCGAAAGTTGATCTGAGCCTATTACAACAGCTCTTTTATAACTTCCTGCTTTTAAAAATTGAGTAGCTGTTATTGCAGCAAATAAGAAACCACTGCAAGCAGCTGTCAAATCAAAAGCAACAGCATTAATTGCACCTAGTTTTGATTGAATTTCAGGAGCAGAACCAAATAGATCGTTTGGAGTTGATGTAGCTAAAATTATAAGATCAATTGTTTCAATATCCCATTTAGCCATCTCAATTGCTCCCAATGCTGCCTTATAACCCATTTCACTAACATTTTCTGATAATTCAGAAATTCTTCTCTGAGAAATACCTGTTCTAGATTTTATCCATTCATCACTAGTCTCTACCTTCTTACTAATTTCCTGATTCGTCAGGATTTGATTGGGTACATAACTTCCACTTCCTTTAAATGAGACTCCAATTTGATTTAAATTTATACCTTCCAAAAGAGTTATCTAATTACTTATATAAGTCAAACACAAATCTGACAAAATATGTTTTAAGAATTTAAAACTT
This sequence comes from Prochlorococcus sp. AG-679-K21, assembly GCA_003208885.1. Taxonomy (GTDB): domain Bacteria; phylum Cyanobacteriota; class Cyanobacteriia; order PCC-6307; family Cyanobiaceae; genus Prochlorococcus_A. The sequence continues at coordinate 2,122 of QCUP01000008.1, forward strand.
GAAGCTTTTGAAGTTGATTTAAATTTTCCATAACATTATGATTTACAGCAGAATGAGCCAAACGCAGAGCACTTACTACAGATAATGATTTACTACTACCATGGCCAATTACACAAATACCATTTACCCCAAGCAATAATGCTCCTCCATGTTCAGCATGATCTAACCTTTTCTTAATTCTTAGTAAATTACTTTTTAAAAATGCAGAACCAACCTTCCCCCTTCTTCCTCTAGGCAGTTCGGATCTTAAAATATCTAATAGAACGCCTCCAACTGACTCAAGAAATTTAAGTAATATATTTCCTGTAAAACCATCGCAAACGACTACGTCAAAATCACCAGATAAAACATCTCTTCCTTCACAATTACCCCCAAAATTAAAACTTTTTTCATTTGATAGTAATTCAAATGTTTTTATAGATAAATCATTTCCTTTACATTCTTCTTCTCCAATATTTAATAAGCCAATTCGTGGTTTTTCTATTTGTAAAACATCTTTAGCATAAACATCACCAAGAAGTGCAAATTGATGAAGATATGAGGGCTTACAATCAGTATTTGCTCCGACATCAAGAACTAATACAGGTCGAGTTTGATCTCTAGTTGGAAATAATGCTCCTATGGCAGGTCGTTCGATTCCTTTCAATCTACCTATTCTAAATATTGCAGAGGCCATAAGAGCTCCTGAGTTCCCTGCCGAATAAACAGCTTTTGCCTTATTAGTTTTGACCAAATCCATAGCAACATTTATACTCGCATCTTTTCTTTTTCGTACTGCTGTTGCTTCTTCATTCATCCCTATAGGTTCACCACTATCTATTAATTCAAGACGATTATTATCAATTTCTTTTTCTAACAAATCTATTAGACCAACTCTTTCTGCTTCATATCTAACTTTTTCAATTTTGCCTACAAACTTTATATTTATAGGAAATCTACTAATAGCGTCAAGACAACCCTCCAAAATGGGCACAGGTGCATAATCTCCACCCATACCATCAACCGCGATCCAAATCCTCTCAGAATATGGTACATCTTCTTTACTTATCAAATTATCACTATTTTGTAGCCTTTTTAAAGGGTCAAAAACTAATGGCTGCAATGTATTTTTTGCAATTGAACTAGCACTTGAAACTACATTACTAGCAGTGTTAACAACTGATTCAGCACTAGAAACTACATTACCTGCCACATTACCCGCGACATTACTTGCAGTACTTACAACAGAACCAGCACCAGAAACGACGTTACCCGCAACATTACTTGCAGTTACAGCAGAATTAGCAGCAGTATCAACTATTGAAGTTACAGCAGAATTTCTTTTATACCAAATAACTAATCTTCTTATAGCTCTAGACTTTTTATTTGAAGAATCTTTTTCCATCTATTTACCGTCAAATGGAGATATATCAACTATCCTCTGAAAAAGATATCCTGTACCTCTTGCTGTAAGAATTAATTCAGGATTTGCAGGATCAGCTTCCAATTTCGATCTTAATCTAGATATATGAACGTCAACTACTCTTGTATCTACATGTCTTTCAGGTGTGTAGCCCCAAACTTCTTTCAAAATCTCTCCTCGACTAAATGGTTCTCCTGATCGACTGACTAAAAGTTCTAAAAGACTAAATTCCATGCCTGTTAACCTGATTCTTTCATCACTTTTAAAAACTTGTCTTCGATTTGTATCAATTTTAATATCTGTAACCAAAATTAAACCTGAATTTGGCATTCCAGGAAGTTGCTCTTTATCTATTCGTCTTAATACGCACCTAATCCTAGCTTCTAATTCTTTTGGACTAAAAGGTTTAACCACATAATCATCAGCGCCTAATTCTAATCCTGTAATTCTATCTGCTACATCCCCTAAAGCTGTCAACATTACGATAGGTACGTCTGAGTCTTTTCTTAATTCTTGACACACTCCATATCCATCTAATTTTGGCATCATTACATCAAGTACAACCAAGTCAGGATCGTAATCTTTGAACAATTTTAGTGCTTCTTTACCATCACAAGCAGTTACCACTTTGTAACCAATCATTGAGAGACGAGTCTCTAGAATTCTTCTAATGCTTGCCTCATCATCTGCGACAAGTATTGTTTCTTTTGTTTGACTAGATACAGCCATTTGTTTCTATTAGCTAATCAGTAAGAGAATTTATCTTTTACCCAATCTAACTTGTAGAGGGGCAAAATCCCAAATATCTCAGTTCCTCAATCTAATCAAAAATTAAATGTCTAATAAATATTCGACTTTTATATGTCAAAATTGCGGATCTGAGACTTCACAATACTTCGGCAGATGCGTAAATTGTAATGAATGGAATACCATCGTTGAAGAAAGGAAAAACACTAGATCTAAAACAACTAGTGTTAATAAAAATAAAAAATCTAAGCTGTTTAATGAAATAGAAATAGGTAATATATCAAGATTTACGAGTGGTTTTAAAGAGTTTGATAGAGTACTAGGAGGTGGTATAGTTCCGGGATCTATAGTTTTACTTGGAGGAGAACCAGGCATAGGTAAAAGTACAATAGTGCTTCAATCGGCAGGGAAAATATCTCTTAATGGAAAAGTTTTATACATCACTGCAGAAGAATCTTTAGAACAAGTAAAAATAAGATGGGAAAGATTAAATCAAAGCAGCCTCGATTTAAAAATTTATGCAGAAACTAATTTATCTTTAATTATCGAAGAGATTAAAAAAATAAAACCTGGTTTTGCGATTATTGATAGTATCCAAGCTATTAATAATGATGAGATGGAAAGTTCTCCAGGATCTGTTTCCCAAGTAAGGACTTGTTCATCTGAACTTCAGAATCTTGCTAAAGAAAATAATATAGCGCTTTTGATAATAGGTCACGTTACGAAAGATGGAGCACTTGCCGGTCCAAAAACTTTAGAACATTTAGTAGATGTGGTACTCAATTTTGAAGGAGATAATATTGCCTCCCATAGATTACTAAGAAGTGTAAAAAATAGATTTGGATCAACATTTGAAATTGGAATTTTTGAAATGTTAGAAAATGGTTTAAAAGAAGTTATTAATCCTAGTTCAATATTCACAAATAAAGAAAATATATCCGGCGTAACAACCACTATCACTAATGAAGGATCTAGACCATTTGCAGTTGATATTCAAGCTTTAGTAAATAAGACCTTCTACAATAACCCAAGACGAACAACAACCGGAATCAGTATCAATAGATTACATCAAATATTAGCAGTGATTGAAAAACATGTTGGGATTAAATTATCAGAATATGACTGCTATATAGCCACAGGAGGTGGTTTTGAAATAAATGACCCATCTTCAGATTTAGGAGTTGCTATATCAATCTTATCAAGCTTAAAAAATATTCCACCATTGATAAATTGTGCATTTATTGGCGAATTAGGTTTAAGCGGTCAGGTAAGGCAGGCAAGTAATCTTAGAGCCAAAATTGATGAGGCTATTAGGATTGGTATTAAAAATATTTTAGTACCCAAAATTAGTAGTGAAATTAAAGATAGTTTTCAAAAACTCATACAAATTAAAGAAATTTCAAATATAAATGAAGCTATTAATTATGCATTGAAAGAATGAATCTATACAAATCTAGAGATAAATATCAATTGAACTCCTTCCAGAAGTTTTTAACCAATTTTCAATATCTAAGTATCCACCAGGATAAAGTCTTACAGCCTTAGACCAAACTTGGGCAGCCTTGTCGAACCACATATCTCTTTGATCCAAATCACCATTCTGTTCAGCAAACCTTCCCCTTTTTTCATAAATTAAACCTATATTCTTAAGACAAGATGGCTGCTTTGGATTTTCTTCTAAGGCCTTTTGATAAGTTTCTATAGATTTATCTTCCTCACCATTACTCATATAAATTATTGCCATGTTCTTTAAAGTTTCTCCTCTATCAATTTTATTTTCTTCTAGTAATAGACTTTCTTTATAGTAATCCAGAGCTTCTGAATAATCGCCATTATTTTGTGCAGCTAATCCATCTCTGTAATATATATAAGCTTTTTTTTCTTTATCAGCAATAGGCATAATCTTTACAATAGATTCAGCAATTACAGTAAAAGCTTTATCTATAAAATTGTCTCTGTTTTGATTATTAGGCACTTTTTTTTTAAATAAAGTTAAATTAGTCAATAAAGTATCAACTATTTAAAAATTCTATAACATTTATTATTATAGTAATTAATACAAACAAGCATTACTTTGCTTTCATCGCAAAAATATGAATAGTATTCAACTAAATATTACCGGTATGAAATGTGGGGGTTGTGTTAACACTGTAGAAAATATATTAAAAAATTCGGATGGGGTCGAAAATGTTTCTGTTAATTTACTTACTGAAAGTGCATATTTTGAAATTAATAAAACAGTTCCAAACATTGATCAGGTTTTAGAAAACCTCAAGCAAAGTGGTTTTCCCGCAAAGATTTACATAAATGATTTTTCAAAAAAAGTAAATAAAGTTCAATTAGAAAAAAAAAAGAAATGGATTAATCAATGGAAAAAACTTAATTTTGCACTTTTACTTTTATTGTTTTCAGGGTTAGGGCATTTAGCAGAAGGAGGTTTTTTAAATTTACCAATATTAGGAAATTTATTCTTTCATGCTGTACTGGCTACATTAACTTTATTCTTTCCTGGAAGAGAAATTCTAATCAAAGGATTCAAATCACTTATTAAGAACAGACCAGATATGGATTCTTTAGTAGCTCTGGGAGTAAGTAGTGCTTATACAACAAGTCTATTATCGTTAATATTTCCTTCGACTGGTTTTCCCTGTTTTTTTAATGAACCAGTAATGTTATTGGGGTTTATTCTTATTGGACGTTTTTTAGAAGAAAGAGCAAAGTATCAAACTGGTTCTTCAATTGGAGAATTACTAGATCTCCAACCAGAAATGGCAAATATTTATATAGAAGCAAATAAAGTCAAATCAGTCAGAGTACATTCTTTAAAAATAGGAGATGAAATTCAATTATTAGCTGGAGATCGTGTACCCGCTGACTGTATTGTTATTAATGGAAATTCGTCTATAGATGTTTCTCATATTACAGGTGAATCTAAACCTATAGATGTGTACTCAGGTGAACATTTACTTAATGGCTCATTAAATTTAAATTCCACCTTAAGGCTAAAGGTTATCAAAGTGGGAGAAGAAACTTCTTTAGCAAAACTCGTTAATCTTATTGAATCAGTTCAATCTAAAAAACCTCCAATTCAGAGAATCGCTGATCAGATTGCAGGGAAATTTACATACTTCGTACTTTTTATTGCGACTTCAAGCTTCTTTTTTTGGTGGAAAGGTGCAAAACAAATTTGGCCCGATTTATTAATAAACAATCATCATGACTTGATAACCACCTCGAATCATACGTTACATAATTCATTAGGGAGTAATGCTGAAAATTTTCTAACTTTGGCCATTCAACTCTCAATTGCTGTTTTAGTAATAGCTTGTCCTTGCGCTTTAGGTCTTGCCACTCCCACTGTAATAACAGTTGCATCAGGTAAAGCTGCAAAAAAAGGCGTTTTATTTAAAGGCGGAGATAAAATAGAAATGGCATCAAAAATTAATCATATTATTTTTGATAAAACAGGAACATTGACCAAAGGTAGACCTTTCATAATCGATTATTTAAATACTGCTGATAAATTATTTCTATTAAAAATATCTGCAAGTTTAGAAAGGCAAAGCCGACATCCCATAGCTAGTGCATTAGTTAATGAAGCCAAAAAACAAAACCTTGGCTTGTTGAAAATTAAAAACATCTATACAGAATCTGGTAGAGGTATTTCAGGAGAACTTGATTCCATTGATGGGGAAATCAATATTGGAAGTGTTGAATGGTTGAATAGTAAAGGAGTAATAATTGACAGCAAATCAAAAGAAATATTAGAAACTGAAGAAAACAAATCCCACTCTGTGATTGGAGTATGTATTAATAAAAAGTTACTCGGATTTATTTTATTAGGTGATTTATTAAGAGAGGATTCTATTAGTTCTGTTCAAAAATTAAGAGAAGATAATTATAAAATAAAAATTCTAAGCGGAGATAGAAAAGAAACTGTGGTCGAGTTGGCAAAAAAATTAAATAATCCAGAAGCAGAAATACAATGGGATCTTCTTCCAGAAATGAAATTAAAAATAATTGAAAACTTAAAGAAGAGCAATAAAGTTGCAATGATTGGAGATGGAATAAATGATGCACCTGCTTTGGCAGCTTCAAATTTAGGAATAGCAGTTGGTTCGGGTACCCAGATTGCGAAAGCGAATGCAGATGTTGTTTTAATGGGAGATAAGTTATCTGGATTACCTTATTCACTTAGTCTTGCAAAAAGAACAATAAGAAAAATTAAACAAAATCTATTCTGGGCTTTTGGATACAACTTGATTGCAATTCCCATAGCTGGAGGTATTCTATTTCCAAAATATGGCATTCTTCTTACCCCATCAATCGCAGCATTATTGATGGCAACTAGTTCAATAACCGTTGTAATAAATGCTTTATCTTTAGAATAAATGAGGGGTAAATTTATTGTTATTGAAGGAATTGATGGTTGCGGCAAAACAACCCAAATTGATGAAATTTCTAGATGGATTGGAACTAGTGGTCTTTTGAAAGGAAATCAAAAATTAGTAAAAACTAGAGAACCTGGAGGAAGCTTATTAGGTAAAAAAATTAGAAATTTAATACTTGACAATCATAAAGATAATAAACCTTCTTCTCTGGCTGAATTATTGCTTTATTCTGCTGATAGAGCAGAACATATTTCCAAAACCATAACACCTGCTTTAGAAAATCAAGACTGGGTACTTAGCGATAGATTTTGTGACTCTACACTTGCTTATCAAGGTTATGGTAGAAATATAAATCTTGAGATTATCAGAAATATCGAATCTATTGTTTGTCAAGGAGAACACCCAGACCTGACTATTTTTCTAGAAATTTCAGCAGAAGAAAGTGTATTACGAAGGGAAAAGTTTATTCCAGATAGGATAGAATCTGAAGGGATAAAATTCCTAGAAAAAGTTAATGAAGGTTTTAAGTTGATTGCAAAAGAAAAAAATTGGACAACAATATCTGCTGTACAAGATATAAATACTATTACTAATGAAATAAAAGAAACCATACTAAAAAAGTTTTCTCAAGTAAACAATGATTGATCTTAAAACTGAGAATCTTTTAATTAATAAAGAAGTTAATGAAAATCTAGAAAATATACTTAAAAGAAAAGCATTTTCCAACGGTTATATATTTTATGGTCCGGAAGGTATAGGAAAAAAACAAACCGCTATGAAATTTATTATGGAAATTTTTAATAAATATTCGTCTAATTCAAACATTGAGAAAAAAATCATAGATAAAAACCACCCTGATTTTTTATTAATTGAGCCTACCTATTTTTTTAAAGGTAATCTTATAAATCGTTCAGAAGCTGAACCTTCAAAAAATAATAAAGAAACAATAAGAATAGAGCAAATTAGAAATTTAAAGACTTTTCTAGGTCAAAAATCCATTGAATCAGGTGGAAAAATTGTATTGATTGATGATGCTCACCTTATGAATGAAGCAGCATCTAATTGTCTTTTAAAAACACTAGAAGAGCCCTCTAACGGTATATTTATTCTTTTAACGTCTAGGTTAAACTTACTTTTGGATACTATTATCTCAAGATGTCAACTTATAAGATTTAAGGCTTTTTCATATAAAAAGCTTGAGAATTTCATAAGAAATAATTTAGATTCTACAGTTTTTGATATTTATAAAGAAATAGATTTACAATATTTTATTAATTCAGCAAATGGCTCTCCAGGAAAAATACTTAAAGATATAAAAATTTGGAACCAATTACCAAATGAAATTAAAGAAAATTTGGACTTTCCATTGAGTGATAATTTAGAAATACTAAAAATCACCAAGATAATATCTGAAGAACTAGATATTGATCAACAAATGTTTTTAATAAATTTTATACAACAAAAATGTTGGGCAAAAACTAAAAACAAAAACATTCTCAAAAAACTAGAAAATTTGAAGGTACATCTAAAAAGTTTTATACAACCACGACTGGCATGGGAAGTAACTTTATTAAAAATAGCAATTGAAGATTTATAAAGTTAATAAACTACTCATTTGATTTAGTTTTAATTTGTAGATTCCGCAAACTCTTGCATACCATTATCGACCTGAGCTCCCACAGGTAATTCAAGGCAGTATCCCGCTCCATAAACTGTTTTTATATATTTTGGCTTGCGAGGATCAGGTTCTAATTTTGTTCTTAAGTGTCTAACGTGAACTCTAATTGTCTCAATATCATCGTCAGGTTCATAACCCCATACTTCTTTTAATATCAATGCTGGAGAAACTGTTTGACCATGTCTTTGTAGCAAACAGTGAAGTAGCTCAAATTCCAAATGGGTAAGTCTCACGGCAGATTCGAACCAAATAGCTTCAAATCTTTCCGGCACAAGAGTAAGAGGTCCATAATTTAAAATTTCTTGTTGATTAGTTGAATTCAACTGAGCTCTATTAGTTCTTCTCAATAAAGCTTTAATACGAACATATAATTCCTCTAAATCAAATGGTTTTGTGATGTAATCATCAGCGCCTGAATTAAATCCAGTCACTTTATCTTTAAGTCCACCCAGAGCGGTAATCATTAATATGGGAATATTTGAAGTCCTTTCATCTCTCCGTAATCTTTGGCATAATGTCAAGCCATCAACGCTAGGTAACATTAAATCTAGAAGAATTAAATCAGGAGAATATTGTAGGGCTAAAGCTTGGCCTTTAATACCATCTTCAGCTTTTTGAACATCAAAACCAGAATGCTCAAGATGTCCAGATACTAATTCACGCATATCACGATCATCTTCTATCAATAGGATTGAAATTTTCATATCTGACAGATTATTAAACTTAAATTAAGATTTCGTATAATGATTCTCTCAACATTTTGCATTTATTGCAGACCTAATTTAAAGACTTGTATAAGTTATTACAATAAAAAAACTAATTACTTCAATGGATTAGAAGGAAAAATTGGCTTAAAAGAAAATATAAATTTTATAAATTCTTTCGATTTGCTTAATAATTACTTAATAATTCAATAAAAATCGGCAAGTAACGGCAGATAAATTTTAATCAAAACATGAATATCAATATCTATGAAAGTAATAAATTCAGGTGATTGTTATCATACCAATTTAAATCTTTTGTTTTTAAACTAAATTTTTTTCGTAGAATAATATGTAAATTATTTGTGACTGAAAATCTTTTTTAGATGCTAATTGTTAACTTTATTATAAAAACAAACTGAATATTAATGAAAAAGAAATCTATTACTTACACCGATTTATCTAAAAAGCAGTTACAACATCTAAAAGAACTTTATATTCAAAAAAAAGTTGAATGCATGAGCCATAAAGAGTTAAAAGAATTTGTTTTAGAAATAATTAGCCATCAGATAAACGACACAATTGGGAAAGAGGAGGAAATGGAAGCATGGATGGAAATGTCTAAATTTTATGGCGATCAATTTGAGATTATAATTTTGGAGATTCAACAAAAATTTGCAAACAACGAAAACTTACAAAATTTTGAAGAAGATTCAAAAGAGCATAGATTAGAATTGCTTGAAAAAAATAATATCGAACAGACTAAACAAGACATGTGGGATGATTAACTCTTTAGAAGTAGGTTATGAGGCGCTTTTAAAGTTTTTCCCTGTGGTTACTTGTATTTTAAATAAAAAAAGAGACCCGAAGATCTCAATACCTCTTATTTAAGAGAAATAAACTCCCCTGGCGGTCGAGCGTTTAACAAAATATGTCTTGATATGACACGATTTGTCATGATATATATGAAAGAAATAAGAAAATGGAAGAATATCTTAACGAATAAATTAGTTAATTATTTTTTTAATTTTTTCTAAATTCCATTTATCAAATATTAATTTCATTTCTCTTTCGTAGTTTCTTACTTTCTTTGACAAAGGTAGTTGTTGAATAATTATCCCAAAGGGAAATCTAAAAAAAGAAGAAACATAAACAATATAAAACTCGACGAAAGATGGTTTTTTTGGAAGCGGTAAATTTTTTAAATATGCCCAATCAATGCATGGTTTTAGTTGCTTATCACTAGCAGTAATATTTTTTCTACACATCCACCAAGAGAATAGATAAATGCCAATAAAAATCGGTAGTGGAAGAATTCGCAACATTAAATATCAAAGATAGTTTTTCTTCTAATTAATTCTATAAGTGATAGTTTAGTTTTTATGGAAATTCTGCTCAATTAGATTTCTAAAGTTCCGATCTAATCATGAATGGACCTTATTTTTTAAGTTTAATTATCCCGTGAATATTAAAAAATTAAAGAAGTTGTAAATACTGCAGTCAATTGAGATTTTTTCTATTAGATTAATAGGATCAGAAACTCCTCACACACTAATTTCTGATCATTAAACGCCCCGATTCCTAAGAATTAGGGTGTTTTTTAATGCAATTAATCATTAAAAGGTATAACTGGCATATGTGTCGAATAAGTAACATTACTTACCCCCTTTCACAAAAAAGAAATTTGTGTAATAACTTATAATTGTGTGAAGGAGAGGTTCTACTGAAACAGTGGAAACTAGGAAACACTCATTTAGTAAAACCAGAAAAAGATCTCTAGTGATAGGGATCTTTTTTTGTCTTATGAGTGATAAAAATATGGACGAATAGGATTCAAAAACGAATAAAAAGACGAATAAAAGACGAACACAGTTAGATTAAAGTGTCATTATTCGTCTATACATTTTTCTCTCAAAATTTTTTCACAGACATAAAAAAAGTCACCTAAGGGTGACTTAGCATGACTTTTCTTGACTTTAAAACTCCCCGGGCGGGATTCGAACCTGCGACCAATCGATTAACAGTCGATCGCTCTACCGCTGAGCTACCGAGGAACATATAAAAATTTAACTCTTACATGTACCTTATGACAAGGGGTAAACCTTAATTATATTGAAAGTTAAATGGTTTCTTCCAATCTGATAAATTTCCATTCTTCATCTCTGCAACTGCATCTGCATAACTTAATTCCTCTAAACGATGAGTAATCCATAAAGCAGTGAATGGGTTTCTTTTATTCTTTGTAAGGCCCTTAATTATTTCTAAAACTGCTAATTGACTAGAACTATCTAATAACGCTGTAGGCTCATCCATAAGAATGAAATTCTTATCACTTATCAATGAAGATGCAATAGTTAAACGTTGTTTTTGACCGCCACTTAATGTATGAATCGACCTTTTATCAAATCCAGCTAATCCAACCTTGTTTAGAGCAATGTCAATTTTATTAGAAATATCTTTTCTACTTAAATTTTGATTAATATTCAGAAGAAGTTCACTCCTACAGTTTGGCATTAATATTTGATGATCAGGATTCTGAAAAACCATCCCAATGTTCGCTAATTTATTTATGACTCCATTGCTTGGTTTTAGAAGTCCATTGATTAACTTAAGCAAGGTACTCTTTCCGCTTCCATTTTTACCAACAATCATCCATAACCCAGTTTTATTAATAGAAAAATTACAATTATTTATTACATGCTCATTTTTTCCTGGCCATGAAAAACTCACATTTTTGAAAGTTACATTAGGTACTCCATTTTGCAAAGTATCCTCGATCTCGATCATTTTAAATATCTAAGGAAAATCCAGGTCTTTTTGATCCACCAGCAACTGCTGACTTTTCATATATCTGAACAGAAATAACTTCTTTAGCAAGAACAGTTATCAATTTATCCTGAACTTTTTCACAACTTAATTCGATTAAAGAGGAGTTTTGGTTATCACTATTCATAGAATCTTTGATTTCATCATAGATTTTTTTAATATCCTCATACTCTTTCTTCTGAATTGAAAGGGGAAAGGGGGAATATCTTAGACTTATTTCAAGAGAATACATAAAAGAATTGTAAATTTTATATTATAAACAAACTATAGAACAATCTTTTCTAAGAAGTTGTTTTGAAATTAAGTTCAATTTAAAATTTTTTTATAAAAGAAATATAAATACATTTAAACTAATAGTGAACAAATTTAATTTTGTAAAAATTTTTCCATGGAAATAGCAGGTGATATTACTTCTTTAGTTGGCAACACCCCATTAGTAAAATTAGATCGCATAAAAAAATACTGTAATTGTTATCCAGAAATAATAGCGAAACTTGAAAGTTTTAATCCATCAGCATCTGTTAAAGATCGTATCGCTTATTCGATGTTAAATTCAGCCGAAAAAGATGGTTTAATTTTACCGGGGAAAACAACATTAATTGAGGCAACAAGTGGAAATACTGGAATTGCTTTAGCAATGGTTGCAGCAGCTAAAGGCTATAGATTGATATTAACTATGCCAGATACTATGAGTATTGAGAGAAGGGCAATGCTAAGAGCATATGGGGCAGAATTACAACTCACTCCAGGCAAAGAAGGAATGAAAGGTGCTCTAGATTTAGCAAGTGAATTATCTTCAAGTATTCCAAATAGCTTTCAGTTTAATCAGTTTGAAAATCTTGCAAATCCAGAAATTCATGAAAGAACCACAGCTAAAGAAATTTGGGACCAATCTAATCAAACTATTGATGGATTAGTTACTGGAGTTGGTACTGGAGGAACCATAACTGGATGTTCTCGATTTCTAAAAAAAGTTAATCCAAATTGCAAAATATATGCAGTAGAGCCCGCAAAAAGCGCTGTAATTTCAGGAGAAAAAGCTGGTTCTCATTCTATCCAGGGGATCGGTGCAGGCTTCGTTCCTAAGGTACTTGATACTCAATTAATAGATGAAATTTTCAAGATAGATGATGACGAAGCATTTTATTATGGGAGGTTATTAGCTCGATTAGAGGGCCTTTTATCAGGGATTAGTAGCGGAGCTGCTTTGGCAGCAACCATCAAAATAGGTCAAAGGGAAGAGCTTATTAATCAAAGATTAATAGTGATTCTTCCGAGTTTTGGTGAAAGATACTTATCTACAGCAATGTTTGAATCAAACACTGTAATTAAAGCTAGAGAAGACGGTTATCTATAGGCAAGGGTATTTAGATATGATCAAAAATCTTTATAAAGAATTAGAGGTAAAGGACAATGCAACTCAAGGTGAAATTAAATCTTCTTATCGTCGCTTAGTTAAACAACATCACCCCGATGCAGGAGGTGAAAAAGATAGGTTTCTCGCAATACAAGATGCATGGGAGACTCTTAATGATCCTTTTAAAAAAGAACAATATGATAAAACCCTATTTTCATTAAAACAATCATCTAATTTCAGAAATGAAAATTGGGAAGAGAAAGTTAATACAACAAAATATAGTTCTACAATAAAAGATAATGAAGTTAAAAATTGGATTAAAAATATTTACAATCCTACCAATAGATTTATTACCCAAATAATCAAACCTTTGAGTCAAGAAATTAAAGAACTATCTGCTGATCCATATGATGAAGAATTGATGGATAATTTTTGCAGTTACATTACTGTTTCCCAAAGAAAAATTGAAAAAGTTGATAAGCTTTATAAGTCAATATCTGTGCCCAATTCAATATCTTCTTTAGGTTTAGATCTTTATCATTGTTTTTCTCAAGTTAAAGATGCTTTATCGGAACTGGATAAGTACACACAAGGATATGTAGATGATTATTTATTTGATGGAAAAGAAATGATGAAAGAAGCAAAAAGAATCCAATCAAAAATGGCTTATGATAAAAAATCTATAATTTCCTGAATAACTATTCTGAAACTATATATTCTTTAATTTGATCTAATTTAAACCAAACATCTGGAACTGGACGACGCCACCTTACTTGAGCATATTCTTCTTTAATACTTAGAATTTCCCCAGGACCTTCAAATATATAACTAGGTAAATCTTTATCACTAGCTAATGCTTCGAGACTTTTATCATAAATACTTTTATCTATAAAGACTAAGCTTCCTTTCTTAAGGGGCTTCTTGGGTATAGACTCAGCCATGATGAGATTTATTAATTTATTTAAATTTCTAAATTCATTATACAAAAACTTTTTTCATTAATTTTTTTTAAATTGATTACACCATATTAATTACAATCGATACAAAATTTAAATAGTCTAGATTTATTACATAATTAAAAATATGCGTCTGCTACTCCTTGGATGTACTGGTTTTGTAGGGAAAGAGTTAGTCCCAGCTTTACTCAAAGAAGGCCACGAACTTTGCATTATCAGTAGAAAAAATATTAATAATTTGAAGATAAATATTCCGCTAGATAAATTTAAATTTCTTAAAATAGATCTTTCAAAAAAACAAAATTGGAGCAATGAAAATCTATTAAGTAATTTAAAAGATTCTGATGGGATAATTAATTTAATAGGTGAACCAATAGCAGATAAAAAATGGACTGATATTCAAAAAGAAGAGATTACAAAAAGCAGGATTAATACAACTAAGTTTTTGATGGAAACCCTGAAAAAATCCAGAATCAATCCAAAAGTCATTGTAAATGGTTCGGCAATAGGTTTTTATGGGACAAGCTTAACTCAAGAGTTCAATGAGAATAGTCAGAGTGGTAACGATTTTTTAGCTAACCTTTGCAATAAATGGGAGGAAGTTGCGAACGAAAAACCATTTTTCTCAAGATTAGTAATTTTCAGAATCGGAATAGTCTTAGAAGCAGAAGGAGGTGCACTAGGAAAAATGCTTCCAGTATTTAAAATTGGACTGGGAGGTCCAATCGGGGATGGTAATCAATGGATGAGTTGGATTCATAGAAGTGATTTATGTGGATTAATAATTAAAGCAATAGTAGATAAACAATTTTCCGGTGTATATAACGCTGTTGCACCGGAGCCAGTATTAATGAAGTATTTCTCCAAAACTTTAGGTAGATGCCTCAAAAGACCAGATCTACTCCCAGTGCCAGGATCAATACTGAAATTATTATTAGGTGATGGAGCAAAATTAGTACTAGAGGGCCAAAAAGTGATCAGTATTAAATTACAAGAAAAAATATATAAATTTAAATATCCTCTTCTTGAGAAAGCCATTTACGCCTCCACCAAGAATTAATTCCATTAACTACCGCACTTACAATTAAAATAGTGATTAAAGGTGTGATGAGTGGATTCCAAAGATTCTGAAAAATATTAAGGAAAATAAATACTCCATTAATTTGCATAATTACTGCAAAAATAAAAAATATTGCAAAAAAAATAACAACGAATAAATTTATCAATAAAAAATTATCAATAATCACTTTCAACTTTGATTCAGATTTCTGCTTAGTCATTTTTCATGAAACCCTTTTATATCATTAATTATCTTAAGGCATGAATTACTCTCTCCGATTCTTAGATTTGCATTATCAAGGCAAGAAACCAAAAACTTTTTGTCTAGCTTTATAAGATAAATAACTTTAAGGATTAGATTTATTGTCTGATTTATTTGATCTTTCTTATTTATATAATTGGTAGAACAAAAAACATATCTACCAAGTAATCGTCTTTGAGCTTCTGCAAAAGATTTTGTAAATTGCGGACCGTTCCCTTCAATTTGAATAACTGGCTTTGCTAAACCGATTGCCTGCTCTGATGCAGTTCCAGCCATACTTATTACGAAATTACTTTCAAATAATATTTCTTCAAACAAATTCCAGTTCAAATTAATCGTAATGAATCCATATCTAAATTCTAGACCATCATTTTTTCCTTTTTTTTCTATGTAAATCCATTTTCGTTGATTTAGTATCTGCCTAATTTCTTCCATAGAAAGAGCTTTTACTATGGCAAACTTGAATGCGATATTCTCAAAATATTGTAACTTAGACATTGTCTCTAAAACTTCTAAAATCAATTTCAAATTATCTAAAAGTTCAGGAAATCTGCTTCCAGGAAATAACCCAATATTAAAAGGGAGGATTTTCGATTTATTTTCAAAAAAAGAAAACTTATCCATAAATGGATTACCTAAAAAAGATACTTTTTTTCTTAATTGTTGAGTTAAATCATCTGCTGTTAGAAAATCCCTAGCATATATTTTTTTTGCATATTTTGAGATTAAAAAAAACTTACAGGGCCAAGGTAATTTCAATTTTCCCTCATAGTGAGTAGAGTACGCTACTAAATATGTAAAAAAATCTTTTTTTGCAAACCATGCAAAAAAAACAGGAACTATATCTCCAATTACTAAATAAAAATCATATTTATTTCTTAATTTATAAGACAAATATAATTTTTTAAAAAAGTAAATTATTTGTCCTCCAAATATTTCGAATATTCTTCCACTAAAAGAATTATAACCAATACCACCAGTTCTAAATTTTTTGGTTTTACCAATTATTCTTATATTTTCTTTTTTATAATTTTCACCATCACCCACAATAGGTAGTGCATCTACAAGATCACCTTTCTTTACAAAATATTTGGCTAATAAACTACCAGATAAATCTTCTCCATGTCCATTACTTAATAGTAAAATTCTGGACAATTTAAAATTCTAACCATTTATTGATTTTGGTTAATTCTGGCCAGTTTGGATATCTATTAAATCCGTCTTCAACTGACTCTTTTAACTCTGTCTTTACATCAGGCATCATCATTGCCATTTTTTTAATTAATTCAACATGCTCTCTAACACCTTTATTATTTGTAGCCAAAAGAGCTAAGGACAAATTCATTCTTGCTTGCGGGTCTTGCTGATTTAAGCGAACCGCCTCTCTAGCTGCTGCTAATGCTTCTTCATTATTCTTCAATAGCAGCTGCAGCCAAGATAAACAAGTCCAAGCAGCAAAGTGGTTGGGTATTTGTTGAATGATTTTTTGAAAATCTTGTGCAATTGGTATTAACTCTTGGCCATCTTGATATCTAGATAAGGCAGCATTGAAATCGGATTCAATTGGATTAATGTCATCTGTCATATTTTTTTCTAAACTGCAAAAGAGCTGCCGCAGCCACAAGTTTGTGAAGCATTAGGATTAACGAAATTAAAACCTCCACCAATTAAATCTTTACTGAAATCTAGTTGCATGCCATAAATATACAGAAGACTTTTTGGGTCGCATATTACTTTGAAGGTTTGTTCGGAACTCAATGAATAATCATATACTTTATCATCTGCATTTATTTCATCTCCACCAATAAAATCCATCGTATAACTCATACCACTGCATCCGCCAGATCTTACCCCAACTCTTAGAGCTTTCTTATCAGTCTGATTCTTCAATAAAGAAGATATTTGCTCTATGGCATCATTGGTTATTAAAATTCCCTTTCCGTCATCTGAGGTCTTTATTTTTTCTTCTATTTTTACATTTTCCATAAATACATATAAACGTATAACTACACTATAAAAAATATAGATACATCATGCATATTTCAAGCGATATACAAAGTTGATTTGTTATAATTTATAAAAAAAGTGAAAATAGCAATAGTAGGTTCTGGGTTAGCGGGTTTAACAGCGGCAGTTAATCTAGCTGATGAAGGTCATGAAGTAGAGATTTACGAAAGCAGATCATTCTGGGGCGGAAAAGTTGGAAGTTGGGAAGATAAAGATGGTAACCACATAGAGATGGGATTACATGTATTTTTTTATAACTATGCAAATCTATTTAAACTCATGAAAAAAGTTGGAGCATTAGATAATTTGCTTCCGAAAGAACATACTCATTTATTTGTAAATAAAGGTGGTGATTTAAAATCTTTGGATTTTAGATTTGCCTTAGGAGCTCCCTTTAACGGTCTAAAGGCTTTTTTCACTACTGAACAATTGACTTGGGTAGATAAGTTAAGAAATGCATTAGCTTTAGGAACCAGTCCGATAGTTAGAGGATTAGTAGATTACGAGGGTGCAATGAAGATAATAAGAGACTTAGATAAAATAAGCTTTAAAGAATGGTTTTTAAATCACGGCGGAAGCTTAAGAAGTCTTGAAAGGATGTGGGATCCAATTGCATACGCATTAGGTTTCATAAATTGTCAAGATATATCGGCAAGATGCATGTTAACTATTTTTATGATGTTTGCATCTAAGACTGAAGCCTCTAAACTTAATCTTTTAAAAGGATCCCCTCATAAATGGCTTACAAAACCTATCGTTGATTACATAACAAAAAAAGGATGCAAAATCCACTTAAATCATAAGGTGGACGAAATTATTTTTGAAAAAGAATCTTCCTCTTACTCGGTCACGCAACTTAAAATATCCACTCCTGAAGGCCCAAAGGCTATATTTGCTGATACATTTCTCGCTGCTTGTGATGTTCCTGGAATTAAAAAAATAGTTCCTAAAGAATGGTATCAATTTAAAGAGTTTGAGGGTTTAAAGAAACTCAGAGCTGTTGCAGTAGCGACAATTCAATTAAGATATGATGGATGGGTTACCGAATTAAATAACGATAACAAAAGTCAAAACCCTACTGGTTTAGATAATCTTTTATATTCAGCAGATGCATCTTTCAGTTGTTTCGCAGATTTAGCTTTAGCAAGTCCCGTAGATTATAGAAAGGAAGGAATGGGATCTTTACTCCAATGTGTTTTGACTCCTGGAGATCGTTGGATGGGTAGATCAACAGAAAGAATCACTAAAGAAATTGACTCTGAAGTGCGTCGTCTATTTCCTTCTTCAAAAAATCTAAAATTACTTTGGAGTAATGTCGTACAAGTTCCACAATCACTTTATAGAGAATCGCCAGGTATGGACCCATATAGACCTGATCAAAAGACTTCAATATCAAATTTTTATATGGCAGGTAGTTATACAAAACAAGACTACATAGATTCAATGGAGGGAGCTACTATGAGCGGTCAGCTAGCAGCAGCAGCAATTTTAGATAAGAAAGCCGAGTTAGCAAAGAATCTTGCGGTCAGCTAACTATGGGTACTTGGCTTAAACATGACGTAATTACAATTGTAAATGCGCCGTTAGATAAGGTTTGGAACACCTGGAGTGATTTGGATTCCATGTCTCTGTGGATGAGCTGGATTGAATCCGTAAAAACAGTTGATCAAGAAACATCAACTTTACCTGATCTGACTGAATGGACATTAGCTGCTAATGGCTTCAAATTTAAATGGAAGGCACAAATAACAGAAAGAATTGAGAAAAATAAATTAAAATGGAAATCTATAGGAGGATTACCAACTCAAGGTTCTGTTATTTTTGAATCAAAAGGTGACCAATTAACATCAGTAAACTTAGCTGTTACCTATGAATTACCTAGAATGATTGCTCGATTTATGGAAGAAAAAATTTTGGGTAAAATGGTGACTAATGAATTACAAGCAAATATTGATAGATTTCGAGATTTAGTAGAAAAAAATTACAAAAATGAATTAACTAATTAAGAATATCAATTGCAGCATCTAATAATCCTTCAAAAGTGTACTTAATCGCCTCTCTATCAACTCTGCCAAAAGTTTTTTCACATATTTTTGATGTTTGAGGTCCAATAGTTAATAATTTTGCATTTTCTAGATAGGTTAACCATTCTTCCCCAAATTCTTTTTCAAGCAAAAAAGAAGAATTAGATACTGTTTTACCACTTGAAAAAACCATCGCATCAATTTTTCTTTTAGAAATAGCATTTATTGTTTCTATAGGAATTGAATCTGGACATCTTGTTTCATAGGCAGGAACCTCTACAACACGTGAACCAGAATTCCTGAATTCATCAGCAATTAAATTCCTTCCTCCTGTTTGAACTCTTGGCAAAAAAACTCTGAGTCCATATCCTGATACCGGAAAATTATCAATTAAACTATCTGCTACAAATTCTGGGGGGACGAAATCAGCCTCAATACCTAAATCACTTAGAGTTAAAGAAGTTTTCTCCCCTACTACAGCAATTTTTATTTTCTTCGAACATTCTTTTAATGAAGTATTTAAATTTCTTAATCTCTCATCTACAAATTGTATTCCATTACTACTGGTAAAAATAATCCAGTGAAAATCATTAATTTCGCTTAAGGCATCATCAAGAGGATTTAAATCATCAGGATATCCAACTTCAATTGCTGGAAAATCAAATATTTGAGCACCTTTGTTAGTGAATAACTTTTTTATATCAGATATCTTATCTTTTGATCGAGTAATAATTATATTTTTTTGATTCAAAGAAAGCTCAGTCATTGTTATTATTTCCCTCAACTTTTGAATCTTGATTGTGGTTTTTATTTTTTAATTCCTCAAGGAGCTTGAGTACTAACAATCCTTTTTCTAAAACTGTATCGTCTTTAAAAGCTATTTCAGGTACTCTTCTCATCTCTATTCTTTGACCTAAAGTATGCCTGATATAGCTCTTAGCAAGATTAAGTTCTTCAACAATTTCTTTTCTTATTGCTTCTTCAGCAGTTGAAGTTATATAAATCTTGCAAAATTGCAAATCTCCTGTTAAATCTATTTTTGAAATATTAATGAAATTACTCCTTAATAGATCATTTTCCAAATCATTCTGCAAAATAAGAGTTATCTCCTTTTTCAACAAAGAAGAAACTTTTGCAATCCGATAATTATTAGGCATTATTGTAATAAATTGATTGGATTAGTCATTGCTTTTAGTACGAAATAAAATGTTATGAAGGCACTTATTACTGAAGAAATTAAACCGATCAATGTTAATGGATTTGATCTATTTTTAAATAAAGGTTCTAGTAATGCAAATAATCCTCCAGCAATAATAGAAATTAAATACTTAGGATATCTTGCAACATTAGAGAAAAATTGTCCCATTAGCTCCACAATTTGATTACTTTTTTAGCTAAGTTTTAACAAACATTAAACAGCATGATTACATTATATCAATTTAGACATAGCGCTTTTTGCTTAAAGACAAGAATGGCTCTTCACGCCAAGAAATTGCAATATAGAGTTGAAGAAGTTACACCAGGCTTAGGTCAATTTGAAATCTTTAAGATATCAGGTCAAAAACAAGTCCCAATAATTGTTGATGATAATGATCAAATTATTAGTGACTCTACAATTATTTGCGAATATATAAATAAAAAAAATGATAATAATCCACTTTTTCCAGAAGATCCTTTGTTGTTTGCACAATGCAAATTAATAGAGGATTGGGCTGACACTACTATGGCCTCAACGTGTAGAAAAGCTCTTATTAAATCTGCAATAGAGAATCCACAACTACGTACTGCTTTACTTCCAGAGGAAATACCATCTTCAGTAAAAGGATTAGTTGATAAATTACCTTTTAAAAATCTTAGTAAAATTTCTAATGTAGTTTTATCTTCCAAAGATAATTTAGAACTGCAAAAAATATTAGAAGCTTTATCAAAAGCCCTAATCAATAAAAAATATTTAATAGGTGATAATTTATCAATAGCTGATATTGCAATTTCTGCGCAATTATCTCTTCTTAAATTTCCAAAATCATCTGGACCAATTCTTTCTGGTGAAGGTTGTCAAGAATACATAAATAACCCTTATTTAGAAAATATATTTATCTGGAGAAACAACATAGAAGAATATCTTTTTAGTGCTAACTCTCAATAAATTTAAACGATAATTTATATTTACCAGTTTTAATTGCATGAACTAAGGGATCCCCAACTTTAGAACCATATGTAGCAATATATTGAAAGCCGCAGATATCAGGTTTTAAAGTATCGTCTGAATTAGAAAAATTTAGATTACATTTTTGAAATTTACTAATTGTCTCAACCTGATTAACCCTAGATGCTCCAGGTTTATGAACAGTTTGAAGAACTAATTCGTCAGCAAAAAACATTTCATCATCTTGAATCTGAGTTCTTCCTGTAATCCTTGAATCAATATATAAATCATCTTTCAAATAAGTTATTTGTTTGTTAATTGATTTAGGATCATTAAGAACTTTGATCAAATTTTCACCAAATATTGCTTTGCCAATTGACTCAGAGTTTTTCGATCGATTACCAATAACTTCATTAAAATTATTTTTGAAAAAATTTACTTTGTAAATAACTGGTTCTTGAGAATCATCTTCTAAATCTTGCGAAGTAATCAGCCAATTCCCCTCAAACCAATTAGGATAAATCAAATCTCTTGAAGTATTTGAAAATTTAAAATTTGGCAAGTATAGTTCTGGCCATGAATTTTCCCTTTCATTCAAAAATTCTCTTACATTATGATCATTGAAAGCAAATGCATTATTTAAAGAAAGCACTTGAATAATTAGAAAAATAATTAATCCCAAAAAATTTTTAATCATGTCTAATCCATTAATAAGATCTGAAGACCATTTTGTATTATTAGAGCCAGATTCAAAAGAAAAAATAGTAACTAAGAAAGAAGCGATATTATGGTTAAAAAATTGGCTTCCTAAGGTTGACTCATCAACTATATATCAAAAAAAAGATTATTCCAATGAGGAATTTCTCGAAGAATTATTAGAAAGTACTTATGAATTAGAAATAAAATTTGGATTCGTTATAAAGTGGTTTGCTGTGAGAGTGGAACCTGATTAATTTATAATTTTTTTATAAATTGCATATATTATTTGTTTTGCAACTTCCTTAACGTCTTGGTTATTAACCTCAACTCTTAAGTCAGCCTGAGAATATAAATTTTTTCTAGATTGAAAAATTCGGTTATATAAATCACTTAAATCTTTTCCCTGCAATAGAGGTCTATTTTCAATATCTTTTTTCAACCTTTCTAGAGCAATCTCTTTCTTTGTGTCAATCCAAATAATAATTCCTTGTCTTAATACACCCCAGTTTTCTGGTTTAGAAATAATTCCTCCACCAGTAGAAACGATTAAAGAGGGGATTTTGATTGTTTCTTTTAAGCAATTTGTTTCTAGTTCTCGGAATATTTTTTCTCCATCTTCCTGGAATATTTCATTAATTGTTTTTTTTGCTATTTTCTCTATTAATTTATCCAGATCAATATACTTATAGCTCAATAATTCCGCTAATACTGGACCAGTTTGAGATTTACCACTAGCCATCATACCTATCAAATAAATACTTCTTCCTTTAATTATTTTGTTTGTTTTCTCAATAATAGATTTTTCCATACAGACAAAAGAGTATATAAAACCTTAAGATAGTATTATTACAGACATTTATGACTTTTACACATACCAAACCATTACATGGCCAGGGACGTGAATGCGTCATAACTCGACGTGCCTGTTTTAGTTCGAGTCATCGTTATTGGCTTCCTGAAAAAAGCTCAAAAGATAATTTCTCTCTTTTTGGGAAATGTAGTTTAGCTCCAGGACATGGCCATAATTACGAACTCATCGTATCAATGGGTGGCAAACTTGACTCAGATGGAATGGTCCTTAACCTTTCTGAGGTAAAACATTCTATTAAAAGTAAGGTTACTGAACAATTAGATTTTCGTTTTTTAAATGATGTTTGGCCTGAGTTTAATATTCATAGTCAAGAAGGCATTCTTCCAACGACTGAGGCTTTAGTTAAAGTTATCTGGAATCGTTTAAAAGATGAACTACCTCTTACAAGTTTAAGACTTTATGAAAGCCCAACTTTATGGGCAGATTATTATGGAAAAAACATGGAAGCTTTATTAACAATTCAAAGTCATTTTAACGCTGCTCACCGATTAGCAAAAGATGAGATTTCTCTTGATGAAAACAAGAAAATTTATGGGAAATGTGCCAGAGTAAATGGACACGGACATAATTATTTTCTCGATGTAACAGTACGAGGAAAAATTGATCCAAGAACTGGGATGATATGTGATTTACCTTCATTACAAACAATTATCGATGATCTTATAGTTGAACCGTTTGATCATACTTTCTTAAACAAAGATATCGAATATTTTAAAACTTGCGTTCCAACATGTGAAAATATTGCATTACACATTGCTGATATTCTCTCATCCCCGATAAAAAAAATTGGAGCAAATCTGCACAAGATAAAACTTCAAGAGAGCCCAAATAATGCTGCTGAAATTTATGTTGAACAAAGCGTAACAAATTCTTTGCAAAGAAATCTAAATAACTCTTTAGTTGCTCAAACTTGAATACTCCAAGCATAGCGATCATTATCGCCTCTAGTTTGGATGGAAGGATTGCCTTCCCAAGTGGAGGAGAATCGCATCTTGGGAGTAAGGAAGATAAGAGAATGTTAGATGAAAACTTATCAATAGTTGACGCTACCATTTTTGGGTTAGGAACTCTAAAAGCTCATCAAAGTACATATTTAGTAAAAAATCATTTTAAAAATGGCGAAATAAAAATTTCAAAAAATCAGCCTATTTCTATAGTCGCCTCCAATAGCAAAAAATTTGAGAAAGATTGGAATTATTTCAATCAACCAATTAAAAGATGGTTAATAAGCTCTAATAAAAAAGATGTAATAGAGAGTAAAAATTTTGAGAAAGAAATTCTCTACAAAAATTCCTGGAGTAAAACCTTGTTAAGTATTAAAAAAGCTGGAATCAATCGTCTAGCACTTCTTGGTGGAGCAAATCTTATAAATTCTTTTATAAAAGAAGATTTAATTGATGAAATAAAAATTACAATAGCTCCAAGAATTATTGGAGGAAAATTTACATGGATACCTGCTGAACAAACAAATAAGATTTTTAATTTAAATCAATTTTGGAATATAAAATCGATTCAAGAATTAGATAGAAATGAAATATATATTCATTACACAAGAAAAACTAAAGATGTTTAAAGTAAAAAATTTATGAATCATATTGAGCACAAAATTGAAATTAAACTATCAGTTAAAGAAATAAATAAAGAAACTTGGAATGCATTAAGAAAAGGAATAAACAATCCATTTTATGAATGGGAATGGCTCTATAACCTTGAGTTCTCGAAAAGTGTCTCGAGACAAACTGGATGGCAACCTTTATATTTTATTGCTTATGAAAATGAAGAGATATGTGGGATAGCTCCACTTTTTCTTAAAAATCATAGTTATGGAGAATTTATTTTTGATCAATCATTTGCAAAATTAGCGCAAGATTTAAATTTAAATTATTATCCTAAACTCATTGGGATGAGCCCTTACAGCCCTATTAATGGATATGAATTTTTATATAAAGAAAATAAAAATAAAGCAGAGATTACAAATTCATTAATAAAACATATTGATGACTTTGCTTTGAAAAATAATATCTTGAGTTGCAATTTCTTATACGTAAACGAAGATTGGGGCAAACATCTACAATCCTTAGGATATCAGGAATGGATAAATACAAGTAGTGAATGGAAGAATAACGGTGAAAAGACATTTGATGATTTTTTATCCAGGTTCAACTCTAATCAAAGAAAAAACATTAAAAAAGAAAGAAAATCAATTTCAAAACAAAATATCGAGATAAAAATTCATAGAGAAGAGAGTATAAATCTAGAAATAGTTCAAAAAATGCATAATTTCTACGAACAGCATTGTTTGAGATGGGGAGTATGGGGTAGCAAATATCTTACCTCAGAATTTTTTGAAAACATTCTTGAAAATAGAAGAAATCTATTATTTTTTAGTGCATCAAGAAATGATTCTGAAAGGATGATTGCAATGTCAATGTGCATAAAAAATGAAAAATATATATGGGGTAGATATTGGGGTAGTCAAGAAGAAGTACTCAACTTACATTTTGAATTATGCTATTACCAGCCTATTGAGTGGGCAATAAAAAATAACATTGAAAGTTTTGATCCTGGAGCAGGGGGTAAACATAAAAGAAGAAGAGGGTTTTATGCAAAAGGTACTAAAAGTTTTCACAAATGGTTTAACAAAAACATGGAAAATATAATTACCCCTTGGTTAAATGAAGTGAATTCTAAAACTTTAAAAGAAATTGAGTTAGAAAATAATTCTATCCCTTTTAAATAAAATAAAAATTAATTGATCTGATGATTGCTTATATTAATAATATAAATTAATTAAAAACTTTGAAGATGGATTTTATTAAAATATTAAAAAAAAAAATAGATATAGATAATGATTTATCTAATAGATATATTGAGCTAGATCCAAATGGATATTTTATAATAAAGATAGATTTAGAGGCAAAAAAAATTATCTTAGAACATTATTTAAATACTATTAATAAAGAAGGATATGCAATAGATCCAAAAACTAATAAGCCTATTAAATGTGACTCAAAAGAAAGCAAAACTTGTAATGAGACCTTCACAGGAATAAGCGCTAAAGAGATTGGAATATCAATAACAGAAAAGCGTAGTGACCTAATATCTAGATTTGATCATGCCTTATATTTAGGACGAGAGTTACAAAAAGCAGAAGAATGTTTATACAAAAAATTACCCTACATACAAGATTAAGAAATTAAACGGAATAATTCTAATTCTTATTGAGATGCTAAATTGAATAAAAAATATAAAAGATAAATGAACATCATTTTCTATTTTGCATTTCTAGGTTTTGGTTTTGGAGCAGCTTTTTTATTAGATAAACTTTTAAGAGCAGTTAAATTAATTTAAAAAAATTCATAAAGTTTTTATAACCTCTCCATATAAATCGTATTCATCCGCAAAACAAATATTTGCTTCAACGAATTTACCGATACAATTTTTTTGATCTTCTTTATTAATAGATAAAATGACATTGCCATCTATTTCAGGAGCAAAGTTATAAGAACGTCCTACCAGTTCATTATTTTCAGATATTTTTTCTACTAATACCTTAACTTTAGTACCTACATATAACTGATTTTTTTTCTTAGAAATAGTTTGTTGAATGGATATTATATTATCTTTTCTTGCATCAGCGACTTCTGAAGGTACCCTATTTGGTAAATCAAAGGCACTTGTTCCTTCCTCCGGAGAAAAAATAAAAACTCCAACATGATCAAACTCATGCCTATTCAAAAAATCTAAAAGATGTTGGAAATGTTTTTTATTTTCTCCTGGGAACCCAACAATTAAGCTTGTTCTTAATACAGCCGATGGTATTTGCTGCCTTATTTGACTCAAAATTGATTCATTTAAAGAAGCTTGCCAAGGTCTATTCATGCTCTTAAGAACGTCTGGATGACTATGTTGCAAAGGTAGATCAAAATATGGAACTATATTATTCGAATCTTTAAAAGCTTTAATAACTTCATCTGTCAAACCAGTTGGATATGCATAGTGAATTCGTATCCAAGGAACTGCAACTTTAGACAATTCTTTCAAGAGTCTTGCTAAAGAAGGTTTACCATAGATATCTTGACCATAATTGGTTGTAATTTGACTAATTAGTATTATTTCTTGAATCCCTTGAGCTGCGAGATTTTTTGCTTCTGAAACTATAGATTCTATATTCCTACTACGTTGAGGACCTCTTAACTTAGGAATAATACAAAATGCACAATTATAATCACACCCTTCAGCAATACGAAGATAAGCAACAAATTTATTTTTATCTACAAATCGTGGAAGTTTTTCATCTGCAATAAATTCAGGTATTTTTGAAACTTCATTAACAATTTCCCCCTTCTCTACTCGATTTATGACCTTAGCTATTTTCTGATAATCACCCGTTCCCACTAAACCTTTTATTTCAGGCATTTCTTTTAAAAGTTCTTCTTTGAAATGCTGGGCCATACAACCAGCAACTATGACTTCTTTGCCTTGAGCAGTAAATTCAATAATCTTCCTTATAGATTCTTCTCTAGCTGTTTCTATAAAACTACAAGTATTGACTACAACCACATTCGCATCTTCTATATCATTACCTACTTCATATCCCTCCTTATCTAACAACCCTTGCATATGTTCAGTATCAACAAGATTTTTCTCACAACCAACATGACTAAAAGCAATCTTTGATATTTTTTTATCCTTTAAATTTTGATTATTTTGATTCACGTAATTTAGATATTAGATAAGAAATAATTAACAAAGAAACTTGTTTATAAGTCTCATTCAAAGATAATATTAGGACAAATTCTGCAAATTACAAAAATTAAAGATCTATGCCTCTTAAGACTTTAAAAATTAGAAATAAAAAAGATTTTAAATGGCCAAAAATTATAATTGCTATTCTGAGCACCATTGGATTAGTTGATACAGGTTCTATTACCTTAAAAAATTGGGGATTATTTAACTCTCTTTCATGTCCTGGAATCAAAAATGGTTGCGAAACAGTTTTAAATAGCCCTTGGGGTACATTATTCGAGAATAGTCAATTCAATATTCCTCTCTCATTAGCAGGATTTATTACGTATAGTTCAATACTAGGATTTTCAATATTTTTATCATTAAATATAATTTCTCCTAAAGAAAAATTAAATAAGCTTATATGGTGGGCAATATTTTTAATCTCTTGTGCTTCTTCTGTATTTAGCATACTTTTGATAAATATAATGTTCTTTAAAATCAAGGCTTATTGCTTTTTTTGTATTCTTTCGGCAATTTTATCTATTTCAATCTTTATTATCTCTATGATTGGTGCAAAGTTTGAAAGTAGAGAGCCTATGTTTTATAGAGGATTCATTGTTGTTTTAACAGTTCTTATAGGAGGACTGATATGGTCAAATAATGTCGACCCTTCTAATGCAATTGATATTTCTAAAAGTACAGAAAAAGTATCTCCTGCAATCACAACATCTAGCTCACCACAGAAAATTAAGTTTGCTAAATTTCTAAGTGAAAACAACATTAAAATGTTTAGCGCATACTGGTGTCCACACTGCCATGATCAGAAACAATTATTTGGAAAAAAAGCAGTTAAAGAGTTAAAGATTATAGAGTGCGCAGAAGACGGTAAAGATAATCAATATAAACTTTGCAGAGAAAAACAGATTGAAGGGTTTCCATCTTGGGAAATTAATGGTGAGATATATACTGGAGTCAAAGATTTAAATGACTTAGCCATCATGACTGAATATAAGGGAGATTCTAATTTTTAATAAACCTTTTAATAATTTCATGATTTAGTTGCTGCCTAGTATGGCATTTCCAAGTTGTTTCTTTAATAGGAAAATCATCCCTATAATGACCTCCTCTACTTTCCTCTCGAAAAAGACAAGCTTTTAACAATAGAAGCGTTGTAATTTGCCTATTGTACAAATCAAGCAATAAATTCAACCCTCTCCTATTTGGCTCACTTAGTTTCAATTTTTGATCAATTTCTAATTTATCAAGACAATCAAGCAAAGAATTTTTTTGTAGTTGATCTATCTCATTTTGAAGAGTTTTTAAAAGTTCAGTCATATTTTTTTTATTACGGGAGACACCTAAATTAGACCAGCATGATTTTCTCAAATAATCAATCTTGTCTGAAACACTCAAAATAAAATCCTCCTTTGGATTATCCATAAAAATTTCTTTATTACGTCTATCTAACCTTCTTAAGTTATAAGGAGCGTTCAATTCAATAGAAGACATTTTTCTTGCGAAAACAAGGCATTCCATAAGCGAGTTACTAGCTAATCTATTCGCACCATGTACTCCTGTTGACGCTACTTCTCCTACAGCATATAGGCCTTTAATTGTAGAGGATGCATTTAAATCGGTATGAACACCTCCCATCCAATAATGAGCTGCTGGCGCAACAGGAATCACCTCATTTAGAGGATTAACTCCATAATCTTGACACCTACTTAAAATTGTAGGGAATCTTTCTACAATTTTTTCTGGGTCAATAAATCTTAAATCCAGACCAACATGATCAACATTGTTTTCTTGCATATTATTCATAATTGCTCTACTAACTTGATCTCTTGTAGCTAAATCACCATTTTGTAAATGCTTTACTGGGCTCTCGCCATTCTTATCAACAAGAACTGCTCCCTCACCTCGAAGGGCTTCAGAGATTAAAAAGCAAGGAGAACCATAAAATTTTAAAGCTGTAGGATGAAATTGTATAAATTCTAAATCTTCGATTGCAGCTCCAGCTCTCCATGAAAGAGCAATTCCTTCTCCTGCAGATTGTGCGGGATTTGTAGTATTAGTAAATAAGTGTCCACCTCCTCCTGTGGCTAAAACAACAGCTTTAGAAGTGATCCAATATAAATTAGATCCATCTAATACTTGCACTCCCCTACATACTTCCTTTTCAATAAGCAATTGTGTTACTCTCACACCTCTACAATGCAAAATATTTTCCTTATTTTCGATATGATCCTCTAAGACTTCTACAAGTGCTCTACCTGTTCTATCTTTAACATGCAAAACTCTTCTACAAGAATGGGCAGCTTCCAAAGTTGTTGATAGTTGATCAGAGCTCTGATCAAAAATCATACCTAAATTTTGTAACCTATCAACGCAACCAGGAGCCTCCTTCACAAGCATTTCAACAGCAGATACATCACACAAATCATCTCCAGCTTTTAAGGTATCTTCAATATGAAGAGCAAAAGAATCTTCAGGTCTAACTACTGATGCAATACCTCCTTGAGCCCATCTACTCGACGATCTTTTACTTGTATTCCTATTTAAAAGAAGG
>QCUP01000009.1 GCA_003208885.1 Prochlorococcus sp. AG-679-K21
GCATTGATATCCTTGCTGAGTCTGTAGCTGTAACGCTTGGACCAAAAGGAAGAAATGTTGTCTTAGAGAAAAAATTTGGGGCCCCTCAAATCATTAATGATGG
This sequence comes from Prochlorococcus sp. AG-679-K21, assembly GCA_003208885.1. Lineage (GTDB taxonomy): Bacteria > Cyanobacteriota > Cyanobacteriia > PCC-6307 > Cyanobiaceae > Prochlorococcus_A. Next base: position 104 of record QCUP01000009.1, read on the forward strand.
GGTAACAATTGCAAAAGAAATTGAATTAGAGGACCATATTGAAAATACTGGTGTTGCTCTAATTAGACAAGCTGCTTCAAAGACAAATGATGCTGCCGGTGATGGTACTACTACCGCTACTGTTTTAGCTCATGCAATGGTAAAGGCTGGCTTAAGAAATGTAGCGGCAGGTGCTAACGCAATTACTCTGAAGAAAGGTATTGATAAAGCCACAGAATTCCTGGTTGGTAAAATAGAAGAGAATTCAAAGCCTATAAGTGATAGCACTGCTATAGCTCAATGTGGAACTATAGCTGCAGGTAACGATGAGGAAGTTGGCGAAATGATTGCTAACGCAATGGACAAGGTTGGTAAAGAGGGTGTTATTTCTCTCGAAGAAGGAAAATCAATGACTACTGAACTTGAAGTTACTGAAGGAATGCGATTTGATAAAGGTTACATTTCACCATATTTCGCGACAGATACTGAGCGTATGGAGGCAGTTTTAGACGAGCCTTATATTTTGCTTACAGATAAGAAAATTGCTCTAGTACAAGATTTAGTACCAGTTCTAGAGCAAATAGCTAAGACAGGAAAGCCACTTGTAATTATCGCCGAAGATATTGAAAAAGAAGCTTTAGCAACTTTAGTAGTGAATAGATTGAGAGGTGTACTTAATGTTGCTGCAGTTAAGGCTCCAGGATTTGGGGATAGAAGAAAAGCAATGCTTGAAGATATGGCTGTTTTAACTAATGGTCAGCTAATCACCGAAGATGCAGGCTTAAAATTAGAAAATGCTACTCTTGAAATGTTAGGCACCGGCAGAAGAATTACTATAAACAAAGAGACTACAACTATAGTCGCTGAGGGTAATGAAAAGGCTGTTACTGCAAGATGTGATCAGATTAAAAAGCAAATGGATGAAACAGATTCTTCTTACGATAAAGAAAAACTTCAAGAACGCTTAGCAAAGTTAGCTGGAGGTGTTGCAGTTATAAAGGTTGGAGCTGCTACGGAAACTGAAATGAAGGATAAAAAACTTCGTTTAGAGGATGCTATTAATGCAACAAAAGCTGCTGTTGAGGAGGGAATAGTTCCTGGAGGCGGTACAACCCTCGCTCACTTGGCTCCAATTCTCAAGGAATGGGCTGATAAAGCTTTATCTGGAGAGGAATTAATAGGTGCTAACATTGTTGAAGCTTCATTAACATCTCCTCTTATGAGAATTGCAGAAAATGCAGGTTCAAATGGAGCTGTAATTGCAGAAAATGTTAAATCAAAACCCTTTAATGATGGATTTAATGCAGCGACTGGGGAGTATGTAGATATGTCTGCTGCTGGAATAGTTGACCCTGCAAAAGTTACTCGTTCAGGATTACAGAATGCAGCCTCAATAGCAGGTATGGTACTTACTACAGAATGCATCGTTGCTGATTTGCCAGAGAAAAAAGATGCAGCACCTGCTGGAGCTCCAGGAATGGGAGGCGACTTCGACTACTAAATAACTAAAAATTTTAGTTATAAAGGGATTGTTTTAACAATCCCTTTTTTTATATTTTTTTAATATAGATAAATTTAATATTGCTATATCCAACCTGCACTAAGAATAATTGCAAGAGATAAAAATATAATCAAAATAGTCCAAGTTATTTTGTTTAGTGATGCTTCTGCGCTACTGGCGCTAGTAAACATTGAGCTTCCACTAGCTGCTATTCCTCCCATTCCATCTCCTTTGGGACTATGAAGCAAAACTAAAAGTATTAGTATTATTCCAGAACTTACCCATATCCATGTAAATATTTGACTCATATTTTAAATTAGTTGTATTTATATTTAAACATGTTGAACGACTTTATTAAATCCTTTTAATTCGATTTCTTTAATAAGTGATTTTCCTGTCATTTCTTTTGGAATAGGAAGATTTAATAATTGCAATAATGTTGGAGCAATATCAGCTAATCCAGCATTATCTCTCAAATAAATCTCATTCCCCATATTGGGAATTTTTCTCTTCTCACCTTCAATAAAAATTAAGGGGACTTTATTAATAGTGTGTGCTGTCCAGGGTTCTCCATCAGGACCTTTCATTAGTTCAGCGTTTCCATGATCTGCAGTGATAAGAATACTACCCCCCATTTCTCCTGTGGCATTGACTATCTTACCTACACATTTATCGACGGTTTCGATAGCCTTTATAGCTGCGGCCATATTACCTGTATGTCCAACCATATCTGGGTTAGCAAAATTTATAACTACAAAAGAATACTTTCCAGTTTTTATAGCATTTGAGCAACTAATAGTTAATTCTTCAGCAGACATTTCCGGAGCCATATCGTAAGTTGCAACTCTTGGTGATGGAATCAAATGTCTCTGTTCTCCAGGCGAGGGGACTTCTATTCCTCCATTGAAAAAATAAGTGACATGTGGATATTTTTCGGTCTCTGCTGTCCTGTACTGATTAAGTCCATGCTCTGAAACTATTTGGCCAATAAAGTTGTTGAGAGACTCAGGAGGGAATGCCACTTTAACTGGTAAGTTTGCTTCATATTGAGTGAAAGTTAATATATCTATATTAGGGATACTTTTTCTTTTGAAGTTATCAAAATCTTTTGATGAAAGAGCCTTAATTATTTGTCTGGCCCTATCTGGACGGAAGTTAAAACAAATTAAACTATCTTCATCTTTTAAAAAGTTTTTAGATATTCTTATAGGCTCTAAGAATTCATCTGTAATATTTGCGCTATAGCTTTTATTTAAATAATCTTCAGGGGAAATTTCAGTTATTTTGCGATTTGGGTCAGTTAAATTTACAAAAGCTTTTTCTGTTCTTTCCCATAATAAATTTCTATCCATTATCCAATATCTTCCGCATATAGAGGCTATTTCTCCCACATTAAATTCTTTTATGCAATCTTCTATTTGTCTTATGTATTTATAAGCACTTTTTGATGGAGTGTCTCTACCATCGGTTATAACGTGAATGGCTACTTTTTCTATATCTTCTTGTGAAGCCCATTTTATTAATCCTAATAAGTGATCAATGTGGCTGTGAACTCCTCCATCTGAACACAGACCAGTAATGTGTAAGGTGCCCTTTTTTTTCTTAATTGAGTTAGCTATTTCTTTTAACTCAATTACTTCATTTAATTGGTTATTTTGAACAATATTTGTAATTCTCACAAGTTCTTGTTGAATGATTCTCCCTGATCCAATTGTGAGATGGCCAACTTCAGAATTACCCATTTGACCATTGGGCAAACCCACATCAGCTCCACTTGCATTAACAAGGGTATGAGGATAAGCATGCCATAAAGAATCCATTACAGGAGTATTGGCATTTTTTATAGCATTATCAAAAGTTTCTTCACGATGCCCCCATCCATCAAGAATTGCGAGAACTACTGGACTCTCTGGAACTTTTATTTTATTTATATTCTTGCTGCTATTTTTTGACATCTCTTAATTAAAAAGCAGGGTTTTAAAGAAGTAATCTTTAATTTAACCGTAAAAGTGGATCCGTACAATTTATATGTAATTTAGTTAGCTTTTGCTAATTTATTAAGGATATTGAATAAAGTTAATTTTTAGAGGAATCATGTCCAATCCAGATAAAAGAATAATAATACTTTCTGAAGATGAACTAAGAAAAACTTTCTCTCGCCTAACTTTTGAAATTATAGAAAAGATCTCAAATTTAGAAAATCTCCTATTGGTTGGTATCCCTACGAGAGGAGTTTATCTCGCTGAAGTTTTGAGAAAAGAAATGTTTGATAAAACAGGAGTTAATGTAAAAAAAGGTATAATCGACCCAACTTTTTATAGAGATGATCAAAATAGAGTTGGAACGCGTTTAATAGAGGCAACTGATTTTCCTACATCTGTAGAACAAAAAGACATTGTTTTAATTGATGATGTTATTTATACAGGAAGAACAATTCGAGCTGCAATTGAGGCTATTCTTTTATGGGGAAGACCGAAAAGTATTATGTTATTAGTAATGATTGATAGGGGTCATAGAGAAGTACCAATTCAGCCTGATTTTTGTGGAAGGAAAGTTCCGACTAGCAAAAAGGAAACTGTTCATTTATGTCTAAAAGAAGTTGATGGTAAAGAAGGTATCTTTTTGGATAAATTTTAAAAGATATTTCCTAAATTAAATTCACCTAATTCTTTTTCATTAATATCTAGACATCTGAGATAAAGGGATGAATCTTTTTTAATACTAAAATATAGTTTTAAACTATCTTCTCCAATTTTACAATCATATTTCAAGTTTATTTGAAGAGGTTTTTTATTCCATTTAAAAACCTTTTCCTCATGTTGAAATTCTGATAACGTTGGTAATCCATTCTTAAAAATTACATCATAATTTCTTTTTGTTTTAGTTTCTCCAATAATTATCTCGAAAATGTTCTGACCATCTTTACTAGCTTGAAGAATTAACTCAAATGGTTTTTCTGTAGGCCATGTTTGGCCCTTATAAAAAATTGGATGCCAGAAATGCTTTTGTTCTCTTTTATTAAATAATCTAATAGATATACCTTTGATTAAGATATCTTTAATCTTAACTCCAGGAGTCATCGCAAGAGCTCCTATTGCTATTGATTCAATAGGGGGCGGAGACTTGATTTGTATTCCTGAAATCTCATTACCGATCCACTCTTTTATTAATGGAATTTGTGTTCCTCCTCCAACCAAAATCACAGAATCTAAATTATCTGTATTACAAAATTTCCCTCTAGCTTCATTCAATAAATCCTTAAGTAGGGAATTTAAGTGACTTAAAAGATTATTCTCCATCAAAATCTTTTCAAATATTTCTTTACTCAAAAAAAATTCTTTTTCTTCATTCTCTGCTGCAAATAATGAGATGAGGTATCTGCTCTCAGATTTAATTTCTGGGCCACTAAGCTTACATTTTAATTTTTCTGCGATTGTAAGATTTCTCTCATCTTGATTTGATGGTAAAAAATAATTAACAATCCATTGATCTATATCTTTACCTCCAAGTTTTGAACCCGATTTGCTTATTATTTCAGCACATCTTAATTTTTGCTTTGATATTGCACTCACATCCTTTCCTTGAAATCTCAATAGTTCTGCAATAGGAGCAGATTCCCCTTCACCGCCTTGTGTTTTAATTATGCTCATATCGATTGTACTCCCTCCAATATCGATAGTCATAATAATTGAACCTAATGGAACATTCACACCTATTCCAGCTGCAGTAGGCTCATCAACTAGTGCTACCTCATTAATAGGTAAACTTTCACAAAGACTTATTAACCACTTTCTATAACCCTTATAAGTGTCAATTGGGGCAGTTAAAACAAGCCTTTTAATATCTAATTCTATTGGAATATTTTCCCAAAGAATTTTGAAAAATTTTTCACCTGATTCGATGGGACTTAATACTTTTTCTTTTTGACTTTCAATAGGATTGCCAATTAATCTTTTAAAATTTGAATGAAAATATTTTTCTGAATAAGATAAATTTTTCTTTTTCAATGCAGATAATCCTATCTTTGCAATATTGTCTCCACCTTCGAACCAAACTGCTGATGGGATTATTCCAGGAGAAGATGTAATACCAGGTATTTCTATTAAAGTAAAATTGTTATCTTTCTCATCTTGAAAAGCTAATACGGTATTAGTATTTCCTAAATCAAGAGCAAGAGTTCCTGAACAATTATTTTTCATAATAAATTTCTTATTATTTTTTTAAGTTCGTTTGAAAATTTATAATTTTAATGATGTTGATATTAATGTAAACTATATTATATATTTAATAATAATTTTTTTATGAACGTGTCAAATAATTCTAGTCTTGATCACAATGATCTTGCAAAAAGAGGCGAAAGTTTAATAAGAAAATCCACTAATAGGTACTTAACTACTGTAAGAATTGCTTTTAGAGCTAAACAAAGAAGGTTTGATGATTTTGATGGATTATTAGAAGAATCAGCTATTAAACCTGTTCAAAGATCTATAATTGAATTAAGTGATGAACAAGATCAACCAGATTTACTCCCAGGTTAGCCTTGTTAGTTGAAGAAAATAATTGGAGATTAAGTAAAGATATTAAAAAAGGTAAATTTTGTTTTTTGATTGGTGTAAATAATTGGGCAATTGAGTTACAAAAACATGAATTCGAATTGTTATATAAATTACTTATAAAACTGAATAATCAATTGTTTGAAATAAAAGATGAATTAATGGAAGAAGAGTTTATTAATTTAGAAATAGAACAACTACCTTGGTATGCAGAATTGGAGGGTAAAAAATATGCATGGAACTTAAGATTAATATTTGAAAGCTCAGAACAAACTCGATCATTTGAAATGTATTGGCCTATACCAATAGCTGAAAATTTATTTTATGAAATAAAAAAAATGTGGGAATCAATGGATTGAAAAATTAATTAAATTGGAAATTCTCAGAAAAATTTCCCCGATCTAAAATTACTTTTTCACATCTTTTCCACAGCTTATTTCTAAAAAATATTTGTAGATCAACCTTATGTGGAAAACTTGCAATGATAAGAAATTTTTATATTATTTATAATATTTATATAGTTTAGAAAAATTTATTGAGAAAGTACCTCTCTTAAAGGGTTCTCATCACTAATACGGCTGAGACATAGATAAATATCAAAAGTTGACTATTTACTATTTTTAGTGAAAACTGATCACAAGCCAATTGATCTTTCTACCCTTATTTTGAATTATGCAAGAATTAAACTGTGATGTTAATCAAAAATATATCAACAATAAAGAAGAAATAATTAGTTTTAAATGCGACCTTCATGAAAATCTTCAACAAGCTATGAGCAAATTCGTTGAGGATCATCCTAATTGGGATCAATATAGAATTTTACAAGCAGCAATCGCTGGATTTTTGATGCAAAAAGGATTTCAAAATAGGGATCTAACAAGGCTATATATAGGCAAAATGTTTTCTATGGATTTTGATAACTAATCAAAAATTAAATTTATTTAATTTTCTCCAAGATCAATTTGGCGATCTCTTTTTTTATTGGAATTATAGATAGTCTATTACCTTTCTTAACTAATAACAGTTCTTGCTCATTAAATAAGATTTTTAGTTCAGTTAAACTTAAAAATTTATTTGCCTTAAATAGATATTTAACTTTCACACAATCCCATCTTGGTTCCTCTTGACTTGATTTAGGGTCATAATATTTTGATTCTTTTTGGAATTGACTTGGGTCAACAATATTTAGATCGACAACCTCCATAAATCCAACGATGCCAGGAGGTTTACAATTTGAATGGTAGAAAAAAACTTTATCTCCAAGAGCCATTCTTCTCATGAAATTGCGCGCCTGATAATTTCGGATTCCATCCCATAAAGTAACCCCATCTTTTTTTAGGGTATCAATACTGTAAGCATCCGGTTCGCTTTTCATTAGCCAAAAATTTTCTTCAGTCATATCAGGGGATTTGGAGGAAGTTGCAAATCGTGAACGAATCGTGAATGTAATATCATACTATTCGCTTTTATATATTCATTATCCTGCAAAGTTCCTATTTAGGAAAGTGATGGGTGGTACGGGGTTAACTCCTTCGCCGTGCTTATCTGTAAACCCTGAGAGGAATTTATAATATTTAGTTTGTATTTTTAATCACTTAAAACAGGATATCCTCTTAAATCACTAGTCATATTTTGAGAATCGTTGTAAATTATTTAAATTATTTTTAATCTTTTAAGTGAGTTCGGAATTAAAAGTTAAGGCTGAAAAATTAAGAGAAAGACTTCTTGACCTTTCGGGAAAAAATAGTTTTATAAGATATAACCATACGACGGGAGGTAAAAATCCTAATAAACAAAAATATCTAAGAATCGTAAATGAAATACCAGAACTTTTAGTACAAAAATTAAGAAAAGGAACCAGATATCAACTTCAATCGAAACCATCTGAAGCTAATTATGATTTTAACCTCCCTTTCATAACCCCTAAAACTGCAGCTCTATATAAAAAAAGTAGTAAATCAATACAAGTATATGAGGGTGCAACTAAATTCGGATTATCATGCGCTGGTATTCGGCAAGACAGTAATAGTTATGAAAAAGATAAAGGAATAAACGTTTTATATGTCGCAATAGGTTTTCTTAAATATCCTCCCTTTAGAGGAGTAGTTCCGACATCAAAGCCAAAAGATCCAAATAAAAAACAAAAAAAAATTCCTACAGAATCATTTGCACCTTTAATCCTCTATCCAGTTAAATTAACAAGAGAAAAAACCGCCTCAGGTTTTAATTATTTTTTAGAGACAAGTGAAGAAGAATTGATATTAAATAGGTCTTTAATTACAAAGCTGACTAAAGAAGAAGGCATTACATTACCTGAATTAAAATATGAAAAAGAAGATACTCCTCTTATTGAAAGATATTTTAAAGAAATAAATATTGCTCTTGCAGAAAAAAATGAAATTGAAGGATCTAATAAATGGGAATTAAAAAGATGGGCAACTCTGGGAATATTTAAATTTGGTAAATTAGCAATTTTTGAAGACACTGATTTTTCTAAGTCTTGGTCAAAAAATCCATTACTAGATAAACAACTAGTTCAGGATTTTATTAATGGTGTTCCATCAAATTCAGTTGAAGATATTGGTGATATGGATATTTACCAAGATCAATTTGAAAATATTCAGATGCTTGGTCAAATACCTAAGTTAATTGCAGAAGCTGATAGTACTCAATATAAAGTAATCGTTAAAGCCCTTGAGGGCAAAAGCATGGCAATACAAGGTCCTCCAGGAACTGGAAAAAGCCAAACGATTACAAATATTATTGGAGGGCTATTAGTAAGAAATAAAAAAGTTTTATTTGCAGCAGATAAATATACTGCTTTAGAAGTAGTTAAGCAAAGATTAACTCATAATAATTTGGGGCAATATATTCTTGAATTACACAATGCATCAAAGTCAAAGAAAGAGTTTCATGAAAATTTATCATCAAGATTAGCAAAGCCTAAAGTAAGATTTGTTAGTGATTTTTACGAAGAAGACTTCCGTAAGTTAAAAAATCTTAGAAAAGAATTAAATGAACATGTTAATGCAATAAATCTAAAACTTAATTTGGATGGATCAAATACGACTGTCTTTGATTTGATTTGGCGAGATGTCCTAAATAAAATTAATTTAGGAAAAAATAGTAGTTTTGATGTTATACAGGATTTTGAAGATAAGTTTTTAAATGATTTACTGAAAAATATCGAAAAAGAAAATATTTCAATCATTAAGTCTAATTTGGATATACTTTCAGAATTATCTGATTCAAGTAAGAATGATGAATTTTTAAAATTATCTCAATTAAAAGGGATACCAGAAACTGGGGATGATTTATCAAAATTAATAAGATTATCTAATAATCTTTTTTTAAGATTAGATGATTTCAAAAAAAATATAAAAACAGAAAAGATAATATATTCTTCGTTATTAAATCTAAATAGAGAAAATTTAAAAAACGATATAGAAAGTTTTGAGGAACTTATTTCTGAGAAATCAATTAATAAACAATTTACAATTAAAGAGGATATTAGTGAAAAGTTAGCCAATATATATAAACTAGTTGTAGAAAGAGAATCACAAGAAAACTACATTGAAAAATGGGCTAAACCTTTCTTAGAGAATGAAAATAAATTTGATCTCTTTGAGAATTGCCTAAAGGAAATTGAGAACATAGAGCCTAAAGATAAAAACTATAAGATTAAGGATCTACTAAATGATTTAACAGAACTTTATAAAACCATAAGAAGTTTTATTAGAGATATACCTATTGAAAAAAGAAGGTTAACTTCAAGATTAACTTTGAAAAATCTGATTGATGGAGTTGAATGTTTTAGAAAAATAAATCATGATTATTATGATTCATATGAAGATATTTTATTACTTTTAAAAGGTACTAAAGATACTTCTAGCTTAGAAGACTTAATAAAAAAAATTAAGCAAATTCAAAAAAATAATAAAGATGGTGAAAAGATTCAAAAAGATGGATTAGATCTAAATAAAATTAGAGACTTAGGTTCAGATAAGTTAAAAGATTTTTCTGAAGTAATTAGGAATTCTTCTTTCCTCGGGTGTTTGTTAGATAAAGAAGTTAAATATGTTAAATCTTCTTGGAAAAAATATTCATTGCCTGGTTTTAAAAGACCTTCTTTAAAAGAAATGGCAAAAATATTTTTATTAGCAAGTAACTATTGTGAAAATATTGCTAATGAAGAACGATTTGGAGTGGATGGTTTTGATATTAATTACTTAAGGGAATTATCTTTAAAAATAAAATTTGATGGAAATTTAGAAAACATTTTATTCGATACAAAATCAAAGTTTTTAGAAATTGATTATTTTGAAGTGATCTATCAAGTTTTAAATCAAAATCAAAATTATAATGATATCCAAATTCCTTACTTTGATAAATTATTAAATAAAAATATTCATGAAATACAGGAGCTTACAAATACTTATGCAACAAATATATTTAGTAAATTAAAATTATTAGGAGAAGATCCTAGTGCAAATATTTTAGATACAAGTTTTTCTACTATAAGTTTAATTTTAGATGATCTCAAATCATTAAAAAATATTATCAAAAATCTTGGCATAACAATTACTGAATCAGAAATATATTGTGAAAATAATCTAGAGTATTCAGTCTCTTCAAAAGATATAAATCGTCTTTTAGAGTTGTTTGGAAATATTGATATCTCTGAATATATAGAGGTTTCTTCTCAAAAAATAGAGGGTTTTTCTTTAATAAAATTACTTAATTTTCTGAAAATCCTAGATGATTTAACAAATGAACTATATGAGATATCTGCTAATTTTGAAGACGAAATTTTAAATTTTTATTTAGAAGAAAATTTTGAAGATGAAGACTATTTAAATGATTTAGAAAAATTAAGTCAAAGTTTAGATTATTTAATAAAGCTTGAAAGTAATTTAGAGGCTTTTATTGAATTTAATAGATTGAGAAAAAATATATCAAATCTTGGACTAAAAGGAGGTATTGACCAACTCCTCGATGTGGCTAATAAAACTAAAATTAAAGTATCTGATATCTTTGAATATCTTTATGTTAGAAATCAAATTAAGAGTATTAATCTAGATAAAAAACTTAATAAATTTTCTGGACAAGCCCTTATGGTTTGCAAAGACCAGTTTTGTGAATTGGATGTAAATTTTATAGAAAATACCTCTAATTATGTTGATCAATATCTACATAAAAGCTCTTTAAAAAGAGAAGAACCTTTTGGTAATAGTAGAAGCCCAAAAAACTTAAGAGAGGGAGATTTAATAGAACATGAAATTAATAAAAAAAGAAATCATCTTCCTTATCGAAAATTATTCGATCAGGCTCTTATTTCTCTTCAAAGAGTAAAGCCTTGTTTTATGTTTTCACCTTCCTCAGCATCTCAATGTTTACCAAAGAAAATAGATATTTTTGATGTACTTATTATTGATGAAGCATCACAGATGAATCCTGAAGAAGCTATTGGTTTAATTGCAAGATGTAAACAAGTAATTATTGTTGGAGATGAAAAACAACTACCCCCAGATAATCGCTGGATGTCTAGAGATGATGATGATGATGATGACGACTATGTTGAGACAGTTGAATTTGAAAGTAGCGAGTCAATTTTGGAGCTTGCAAATAAGGTATTAAGAAATAGTAGAGAATGTTCTCTGGGTTGGCATTACCGTTCTAGGCATCATTCTCTAATTAATTTCTCAAATAGATCATTTTATGACAATAGACTTACAGTTTTCCCTTCGAACAAAATAGGATCAGAAATTCATTTAGTTAAAGTAGAGGATCCTTATTACAACGAAAGTAAAAACTTACCAGAAGTTAAAACAGTTATGGAGACTTTAAAATCTCAAATTTTAGATGATCCGACTAAAACTATATTGATAGCTTCTACTAATAGAGCTCAAGCAGGATTAATTCAGGATGAATTAGATCGTCTCAGAAATAAAGATAAAGTTATCAATGATTATATAAGTTTGCATAAAGGAGAACTTGATAAATTGTTGGTTATGAATTTAGAAACTGTTCAAGGAGAGGAAAGAGATATAGTAATTATTTCAACAGTATATGGACCTGATGCGAATGGAGTAGTCGCTAATAGATTCGGAGATTTAGTAAGGTCTGGAGGAGAAAGAAGATTAAATGTTCTACTAACTAGGGCTAAAGAAAAAGTCTATCTTGTGACTTCTTTAAATTCAGGAGATATTAGGGTTAGTCCTGGAGCAGTTAATGGAAAAAGATATCTTAAAGATTACTTATCTTTTGCTGAGACTGGAATAATTAGTGACACCTTAGTTAGGGAAAGTGGGGAGCCAGAGAATGATTTTGAAAGAGCTATTATGAATGCTATAAAACAAAGAGGTTATGAAGTTGATGCTCAAATTGGTTGCTTAAATTATCGGATTGATTTAGCGATAAAAGATCCAAGAGATACTTCGAGGTATCTATTAGCTGTTGAGTGTGATGGAGCTACATATCATTCTGGTTACTCAGCAAGAGTTCACGATAGATTAAGACAGCAAGTCTTGGAGGGATTAGGTTGGAATGTATTTCGTATCTGGTCTTCAGATTGGTGGAGAGCTCCTGAAGAAAAATTGGAATTATTAGATGAAACAATTCAAGGACTTCTTTCAAATACAGAAAAAGAAGAAAGTCTTGAAATTAATCAAATTGATGATCTAGAAAATTGAGCGCAAGATTTTCCGTCCCAAATACCTTTAAGGGGACAATAAATTTTGCTTTATCTTTCGCTTCAAAAATACCAAAAATATAATATCGACCTAACCAACCTATTGACCCTCCGGAATGATATCCAATTCTAATTAAATAAGATTCTTGGCATCTTGATAATTGATTTGCTATTTGATCACATTTGGATGAATCTACTTTTTTAAGTACTTCATAATGAGATTTATAGCGATCATGATTTTCTCTACCTTTTATATAACTTTTTTGATAGATAATATTTTCTACTATAACTAGATCATTTTTTCTTTCTTTCTTTTTTGAAAAACCATTTTCTGAATTCCATTTAAAACATTCATCTAAATTAGTAGCAACAGAGTAAACATTATCTTTAGATATTTTTGACTTTATTTTATAACTCAATGGAATAGTTTTTCCGATATATTTTCCTGAACTATATTCAAATTCTCTTTTGTTTTTAATCCTAAATTCCTCTGTAAATAAATCTACTTTTGGTTTCTCAAAATATCCAAATGTAGGAAAACATGTTGGAGGGATAATTCCTTTATTTGTCTCCCAACCAATAACATTCTTATTATCGAATTTTTCTTGATTTACTCCGTTTATGGATTTAATAGTCCATTTACCATTTTCCATTCTGTCAAACCAGATTAGACCCTGAGAAATCATGAATCCTCTCCATCCAATAGAATCACAATCTATTTCAGTATTTATAACTTTAGTAACCCATTCTTTAGGGAAGATTTGATCAAAACTTTTATTTTTGATGAATTCTCTTCTTGGACCATTTTGAAGTTCATCAATTAGAACATTTTTATAAATTCCTTGAATATCTTTTTTTGCTATGAGAGTTTGAATCTTTCTCCCAAAATCATGAGCTTCCTGTCTGTCATAGTAATGATAATTCTTTTTCTTTTTTATTAATGAACAGTCTTTTCTCCCTGGTATTTGACTTTCAGAGTTTGCCGGAATCGGCACTGCGAAAACTATCAATAAAGCAAGTATTAAATTTTTTAAAGAGCTTTTAAAAATGATCTTATTTCTTACCTTTGCCATATCTCCAACCATTTCCATTTACCCAACCACCTGATCTACATTTCCCAGGACGCTTGAAATCATTACTATCACACCAAAATGTATCGCCTGCAAATATGACTTTACTATTTATTCTTCTGGTACCACTATAAATAGGCATAAAATGAATACCTTTTTTTGAATTTAATTCTTCGGAACAAAAGAAATCAGGTCCGCACATTGCATAAGCAACATCTTTTTCATTTACATAAAGTATTGCTGCTGTTCCAGAATTTCTCCAATAAGGTATTCCTGGTAATCCAATCTCTTTTGCTTTTTGATGGTGACGAGTAACTCTTGTTTTGTTTGATTCAAAAACATATTTCCACTCAACCTTTGGAAGATTTACTATGAGAATTCCAAAAATAATTGGTCCATATAAAGCTGCTACCCAAGCCCAAATTCCATATCTTTTATTTTTTTTATTTTCTTTTTTATTCGTTGAAGAATTAATCTTTATCATTTGTTATTTTTTACCCTTTTTATAAATAGTTTCTATTGTTGATATCCACCAATACCCAAAGCTATCAGTTAGTCTTTTTTGTATTTCTAGAGATGGCTCTTCCATACCTCGAGCCTTAAATAGTTTAGGTACTGCTTTTTCCGTTGCTTCTTTGCAAAAAGCAGTTCTTTCTGCGACTTCATTTATAATAATTGGCTTTATGTTTTTTTCTTCAGTAAACATAATTTTAGGTTGGATTTTATTACCTCTCATAATTCTTACAAATAATTCATCTGCAATACTCATAGCTTCATCAGGATGTTTGCCTTGATTAACAGCAAATACATAAGTGCAAGCAGCCATAGAAATAAATCTTGCGGCACAACTTTCTGCTCCATATTTCTGACACTCCAAACTAAATTCATTTTCTAATTTTTCAAATTGCTCAGGTTTTGTTGGCACTGCAAATACTGATAAAGGGAATAACAGAAATAATGATGCTAGTAATAATTTATTCATTTATCCTTTTTTACTTCAGGGAAACAATCTGGGAAGACATCTAGAACTTTTCCAATAGAATTCATCATATCTTCTTCTATTGTTTGTTTATTTCCATGAGCACGTTCATGGAGGTTTAGTGCAAATCCCAACATGTCTATTTTTTGTTTCATCGTAATGTGATTTCTATCTACTGCATAACAAACAGAAAGCATTTGACCAAGCAAGATTTTATTAGCTTCAATATCACTAATTTCAGAAGAGACTTTCTGATTGGAATTAACAGCAACAGGTAGAACGATAGCAGCTAATAAAGGTATTAGTAACTTACGCATAAATAGGGTATATCCTCCTAATTTTAAATCGACTGTCAAGAAGATATTTTTTTATTGCTGCTGGTGATTTTGTTCTGAATAAATATTTTTTTGATAGTGATTATAAAGATCAATTTCTTCTTTATCTTCACTAGCTAAACCAAGATTGAGTCTTGCTAATAGCATTATCCTTTGCTTTCTATAGTGTGAAATTGCCATTATTATCAAATTTTTTCAATCGATTTTAGCTTAAAAAATCGTGAACATATCGTGAACATTTTTTTAGGTGTTTTTGAAATCCATTGCTATGACTACTGGTACATGGTTCATTAGCCAGTAGTTAATATCATTCATAGCAATCAGTTAGAAGATTATTATAAAGTGTGGACGGTGTGTGGACGGAGCTCCCTTTTTCATAAGAATTTGAACCCTATTCCTTTGATCTAATTTACCGTAAATAAATTAAACCTAAAAGTATATAGTTACTGATCGCTTGAGAGATACTTTTTTATTTATTCTCATCATTTTAAATAACATCGAGCCCGACATCCTTTTAAATAAAAGGGGCTAAAACTAGCCCCTCTTGGTGAAACTCTTCCAAAGAAACACCAAAGAAACTATACTTTAAAAAATTCAGATTTTTTTAATTGTTTTATTCAAAGAATTTTTAACTTCTACTTAATAAAACTGCTTTATAAATTAACTATGTATAACAACTTTTGATTATGAAAAAACTTCTTTTAATAGTATTTTCTTTATCTTTTCTGTCCTCATGCAGTAATGATAAAGATTTTTTTCTTACCAAAGAAAATGCATTAATTAGTTGCGGTGGAAAATCTCGCATTATCGAAAATGAAAATGAAGAGATAATCAATACAGAAGTTAAGGACTTAATAGATGGAATAGGTAAGTATGTGGAATTTACAGTTGTAGAAACTGATAAGAAAGGCGGAAAATATAGAATTATTAATTGTTTTCCAAGTGAAGAACCACAAGATTCAATAATAAAAACTATAAAAACAAATTATAAATTGAATAATTAAAAGATTTTTTGGAGTGAGGGACTTGCATTTAAAAAAATAAAGGGAATATAAAGAAAATGATAATTCCAATGGAATCAATTAAAACCCCAAAAAGAATTATTAAGAAACAGCTTAAAAATGTTAATAAAGCAATTATTGAAATTGCAGAAATGAAATTTGTAAATATTGAAGAAAAAGAAGAAAAATTAGACGCTCTTGTTTTTTTTGAAGAATCAAATATTGAGGAAGGCGGAGAAGTTAGAAATAAAATAACTACATTATTGTAGATATTGAATCGTTACTATTTTGTATCAGCTACATTCTTAAAGAAATCACAATAAGTCATCAATTCTGATTCAGTTTCAATTTTGAGATTTAAATCATTAATTGCTTTCTTGGTATCAATTCTGTAGCCATACTAATCTAGACAAACTTCTCTCTGTCTTTGGGTGTCAGAAATCTCAGGGGTATCTAATTTATTCGATGTATTGGCACAACCCCACATAAAAGCCATAAAGGGGATAAATAAAATTAAGCGTTTTATTTTTTCCTTTTAACTAATCCATAAGTACATAATATAGGGTTCACTATTAAAACAACCCAAAAAGGAGGTGGAGGACCTCCATCAACAATTGTTCCAGCATTAAAAGTATTGAATAAGGCTACTGCTAATAAACAAGCCATTAAAGCTAATTCACCTGATAAAACTTTTTTTAAAGATTTTTTATCTTTCATAGAGCTGCAAATAATCAATAAGAAACCTATCCCTAAATTACTAGCTGCTACAACATCTGCAGTCCCTCTTACAAGAAGCATTGTTTCACTTGAAGCGTTGCCTGCAATAGTTTCCACAGAAAAAATTAGTAAGATAATAATTAAAAATCCCAATAGGATATGAAGACTCCCAGCAGTTTTTAAAATATTTTTTAACTTCATACTAAAAAAGAAACTAATTGCCCCTTAGTTTAGATCGACTGTCAATCACAAATTATCCTAAATCTTTACCTCAATAAATGTCTTTATATTTATTAGTTTTGCTAGAATTTTGCTAGAATAGAATTTAAGAAAATTTAAAAAACCTAGTCATATCAAGCTGGTACATGGTTCATTAGCCAGTAGCTAGGTTCCTGTTGTGGCATGGGATCTCGGCGTAATTATAGGGTTTGAATAAAGTGTGAATAACTGTTTAGATATGAATTTATTATCCATCAAAGTTCCTATTTAGGAAAGTGATGGGTGGTATGGGGTAAATAGTAATTAAGAATAAGTAATAAAGAAGCTTCAGAAACTAATGTCTAAATTTAAATGATATCGCACTATATAAAATGCTAAAAAGTTTGAGTAAAGTTTGGGTAAAAAATTACGGTTCCTTGAGATCCAAGTAATTGCTTGTCGCGCTCACTTTTCATTAGCCAGTAGTTTTATCGTCTAAACGGAAAACCGCAACATGGTCTGGTCTCCATAGACTTGAAATAAAACTAGAATTTAAAGAGTCGATAGTAGATCTAAAGCAAAAACAAAAGCAGTAAAGATGGACTTTTCTACCACATCACCCACAACGGTCTTAGAACCAAAGACAAAAAAAGCAAAATATCCGGAAGCACGAGTAATAGTTTTAGATGACAATTTTAATACTTTTGAACATGTTGCTAATTGCCTGCTAGCAATTATTCCAGGAATGAGTGAAAAAAGATCATGGAATCTTGCCATTCAAGTAGATAAGTCAGGTTTGGCGGAAGTATGGAGAGGGAACCTTGAACAGGCAGAGTTATATCACGAGCAACTGGTTAGCAGGGGAATAACAATGGCACCAATTGAAGCTGCTTAAAATCCACATAATAAAAGTCAATATTCCTATTATTTAAAAAATACAAAATCTCAATGAAATCTCTACTCGCGAGCAAAAGATCAAAAGCAATATTAGGTATTGGTATTGTCGCTATAGGTATCGGTGCAATATCAAAAAAGGTCATTAGTTACCCAGCTGGAGGATGCATGAAGGGGGCTCAAGAAATGACTTTTAATAAAGAAAAAAATAATTACTTCATTTGAGGAATAATCTTTTTTTTAGCTTAATGAGAGCTCTTGCTCATAATTTTATGGCGACTGTCAATCTATAAAATTTAAGAAATAAAAAAGACCCCTTTAAGGGTCTTTTTATTAATGACGACAGAAGGAGATCTATTTGATAATCAGATTAAGAGTTTTCTTAAAACTAGTTTTGCTAGTAAAAGTGATTACTCACTTCTTCAGATTTTACTAACGACTTTTTTTAAGATAGTTCAGAATTAATCTCGAAATTTTAATTTCTGATTGCTTAACTTTCCTTCCTGAAAGGTCAGAGAGTTAATTACCTTGGTATTACAGACCATGGATTAGTGAAGATCTAATGGTCAACCTTGGTCGACTCGATCACCAAACCTGTCGTGTTATTAAATTAATCGGTCTCAAAAATTTTGCATGAATCCTTAAGATTGATTTAATCATGATTAATCAAATCTTTAATCCTTGTTCAAGTAGAATAGGTCAATCAGAAACTCCTCACACACTAATTTCTGATAATTAAACGCCCTGATTCGTAAGAATAAGGGTGTTTTTTTAATGAAACTAAGTCCTAAAAGAGTTAATTGGTATATGTGTCGAATAAGTAACATTACTTATCCCCTTCCACCAAAAAAAATAATATGTAATAGATTTAATTTGTGTGTAGGAGAGGTTTTACTAAAACCGTGGAAACAAGGAAACACTTCATTTAGTAAAACCAGAAAAAGACCCCTAGTTATAGGGGCCTTTTTTTTATCTAAATTTTCTTTTTGTGGTTTATGTAGCTCTTTATTATTTTTATTTAGTAGTGAGGGTTGCTTACCTTTTACTTTTTATAAATGAATTTTTGTATATCTTCAAAAAGGGTTGATTTAGAGCGAAAAAAACCATTTGAATTTAAATAAGATTTACCTTTTTCTATATTTTCAATTCTTTTTTCATAAGAATTATCATCTAAATCTTTTTGCATAAAAAAAATAGTGGGAGTCTTATTCTGAATAATGCTCACAAAAAAGCGGTTACCTTAAATACAAAATTCAGATCTTTTTTGAATTGCTTCTCATTCAAACTAAAGAACTAATAAAAAAGTTTCTTTCTTAAATATCTAAGAATCTTTTGATATTTTGTTCTTCATGTCCTCAATATTATTAATTAATTTGTCTAACCATTCTGTATTGTCCTCTGGTTTTAGATATGTAATTTTTGGTTGATTAATTTCAAGAGTCTCGAAATCTCCACTCATAAATTCTCCTTCGTAAATTATTCTAAACTTTATATATGGTCTAATTGATTTAAACAAAACACTGAGTATCTAATGTGTGCGGTTTGATGAACATATAGGTACGGAAATAGGTATGTTTTTTTAGCCATTTAAATCTATGGCTGACTTAGATTAAAAACATGGTTGTCATGAGTCGGTTACGTTGCTAAAACTGAAATCAACCATAAACTTTAAATTGCATTTAATAAAATGACTTACTACAGTTGCTTTGATCAAAAAGGAAACATAATTGCTCGCTGTCAGACTAAAGAAGATATCGAAGTTTTAAAGAAAATGGGCAGAATAATAGTTGAGGTTAAAGAAATGAAAAATGAAGAATCTGTTGTCTGTTCTTTAACTGGTAGTCCGTCCGATTACAACGAAGATTATTAAGAATATGACTCAAAGAACAATTCAATTAAATCAACATGGAAGATCAGGAGTTCTTTTGTTGGTTGCATTGAATAGCATTTATACTTTCTTTTCTACTTTTGAAAAAGCATTAACGGATCGCGAAAGAGCGAGATAAAAATATTTAGTTATTTGTGGATTTAATGTCAATCAATAAAAAGTTCGAATGAGGTTCGAATGGAATTTTTTGTAAAAAATAAAAAACTTGCTATGACTAGCAAAATGAATCTCGCGCACTTTTCATTAGCCAAAAATTTTCTTCAGTCATATCAAGGTATTAGAAGAATATTGCAAAGTGTGGATAGGGTGTGGACGGAATAGTTTCTACACCCCTTTATTAACCTATTATCCATCAAAGTCTCTATTTAGGAAAGTGAAGAGTGGGATGGGGTAAATCTTAGTTAGGAATAATTGATAAAAGAAGCTTTAGAGATTATTGTCCAAAATACAATTCTGACTAACTTTATAGAAGGGGTTGGATGCGGGCTATTGACGCTGGACAGCAGATCCCTTGAATTTGCTTTCTTAGATAAAAATATTATATGAAAAAAAAATCGCGAGATTATTATCTAGAAATTTTAAATTTATCAGAAGATTTTAATATCTATGCGCTTAAGAAGGCGTATAGAAGAGAAGCTAAAAAGTGGCATCCTGATCTGAACAAAGAAATAATCCTTACTGAAGAGAGGATTAAGTTAATAAATGAAGCATATGAATTTTTAAAAACTTCCAAAAGAAGAATAGCAACCAAGGGGAAGGAATCTACTTCAAATGCATATCAGAAGGAATCTACTTCAAATGCATATCAGAAAGAATCAACGAAGAGGAAGGAATCTACTTCAAATGCATATCAGAAAAACGCGATCAGAGAAAAGAAATCAAGATTTTTCTCGCTAAAAGTTACCCCCTTAATAATGGGCGTTATCTTAATAACATTAATTCAAATTTTTCCCCGTATACTTTGGAAAGTCTATTCACCGCCGAAATATTATACAGATTCAATAAAAGCTTCATTAGTGAATGGTATTAAAGAATGCTTTAACCGTTATTTAGAAAAAAAATCTACAAAATTCTCTGATTCACAATTTTTTTCATCAAACAATTACGAAGGTTACTACATGAGTACATTAGTATCGATCAATAATAGTAATACTTGTTTTCAGGCACAAGCATTCCCTGAATTAAGATTTAAAGACAAACTCACAAGGTTCGATATCGAGCTGAATCTTAGAACAGGAATAATATCTAAAACTTGTGATGACCCATCAAAATATGGATGCAATGAAGGAAATACTTGGTAGATATGCCAATGAATGAACCAATACCAAAGTTCCTATTTAGGAAAGTGATGGGTGGTTTTAGAAATATCTAATGTCTTATTAAATCAATAAATTAGAGGAAATTGCAAATCGTGAACATTTTTTTATAGGTTTTTGAAATCCATTGCTATGACTGCTGGCAAATGGTTCATTAACCAGTAGTTAGGTTCAGTCATATTAGTTATTTAGAAGAAAGTTACGATGTGGAACGGTGTGTGAATATATTGAGTATTTGCTACTCTCTGACAAAGTTCTATGCACCGATTTATTTAATCTAATTTACCGTATAAAAAAATAAATTAAAAAATATAGAAACAGATCTCCAGAGATATAATTTTTTATAATTTAACAACAAGAGCAACAGCTATCAGATTCAGATTCGGGATGAATAGAAGTTAGTGCATCTGCAATATCTCTCAGCATATCTGCAACATATTCAGGAGGGCACCCAAATTTATTAACATAAGCAACACTTTGTTTTGCCATATCTGTATAGGCAGGCAAAATCATGTTGTCTAGCTGGTCTTTAGTTGGTTGCCACTTTAACTCGCAATTATCTGACATCTGTGAAAGTAATATTTAATTTTTAGTTTAATGACTAAAAAACAATTGACAATAAGTCTGTATACTTTTTACTATCTAAAGTTTTGAATTCTAATTAAGGGTTGTATATTTATTTTTTAATATGATTATCATTTTCATTATTTATTATCAATGAAAGCGTTATAGTCAGTGTTTGATTGCTTTTTAGTCTTGTATTCTTTATAATTAAATTCGAATATTTAATTTATTATGATTACTGCCTTATTAAATAATATTCTTATCAATAAGATATCTATTTCTAATAAAGAGGAAGTATGTCCTGGATGTGGATGCACTTGTCCTTGTGAGTGTAAAGATTGCGCAGAATGCTCAACTTGTGGCGATCATTAAAATTTATAAATTTTAAAAAACTTGTTATAGCTTCATTCTTAACCTTGCTGTTCAGACAGATTTGCTTATCTGTTCACACATGAGCATTTGATTGAGGCTATTGCTGTATTTTGTATTGTTTCTATAGAACTACGCACCAGACCCTTAAGCTGTTTTTGGAGCGAAAACCTTAATGTCTTTCCTCCATTATCTGCAGCCCTTAACTAAATGATCTCCTTGAGGAATAAGCCTCTAGTGAAAGGGACAGGTCAAGATAGTTACACATTGATCTGTCGTGCTGTAGCCAGTAGTTAGGTTCATTCATAGTCTATAATTTGCGAGAAATAGTACTGCTGGTATTGTGCTGGTATGGCATTTTGTTAACTTTTTCGTAAGTCAGCCAAATTAAAAGCATTTTATTTAGTTTATCGAACAATATTAGTCGAAGAAAGTTCCCATAAAGGAAAGTGATGGGTGGTATGGGGTCAATTATCCTTGCATGTACGTATATATTCGACCTCATAAATTTCTGTATAAACCCCGCCATTGATACTGAAAAATAGGTTTATCGTATGAAATTTGTTTAATGTAGAACAGTTTTAAGAACAGTTTTTAGAACAAAATATAGGGTTATGAAATTTTTCGACTTATACAAATGTCTTAATAGGTTGACATAAGAGTTTTGTATATTGCTAATACACTTCGAATAAGGTTATTTAGGTCAGTTACTAAATCCTCGTGGAAAAGACTTTAGTGAATTTCTTTTACTGGTTACTAATGAGATCAGCCGAATCTCATTACGGTGAATCTTTATTTCCAGTAAGAGTTCCCTCCAATTCAATTAAGCCTTTTACAAAATAATATATTTACATTGAAAAGAAAAAATTTATACCGAATTGAATAACCTTTGATTTATTTCAATCGACCCCACTAAAATTTTGAAGGATGCTTTTATTATGAGATAGATTATTCAATTCAATTTATTTTTAGTGTCAGAAGATCAAATAAAAAAATTTTTAGTGGAAATCCAAAAAAACAAAAATCTTCTTGATCAAGTTTTAAGCGTTGGGACTGCTGATGAGATTGCCAAAATAGCAAATGATTCAGGATTTAAATTTACAGGAAGTGAATTAAAAAATATTTCTAATGAAGTTGTTAATGGAGTAAAAATAAAAAGTCAAGATACATCGCCATCTTATAACTTTGGAGAAGGTGGGAATTGATATAATCTTCTTTAAAAGAATTGCTAAACTTTATTTATCCTACCTCCATAGCACCCATTACCAATTTTAAAAAAACTAGAAGTAGCTTTTAGTAATTCTCTATCATTGCTAACCTTTGATAGCTTTAGGGATAAACCTGAAAATAGAACTTTATTCACTTCATGGGATTTGATTTCTGTTTGATAAGGATGCCATATTTTATTACCCTTTAGGAGTATCGCATCTCCACTTAATTTAATATTTGTGTTTTCAAAGCTCCAGCTTGAAGGCTTTATTTGAGTTGGTTTGTGTGTGTAAAAAGTACCTCTAATATTTTTCTCATTTGAAATGGTTCCTTTGAGCGCATTAGATCTTCTTTCAGATAAAACTATAGAAATACTAGGGACGTCTTCTGAAACTAAAACACAATTTATAGGTTGTATTATGTCAACTAAAAGAAAATACAATTACTTTAAAAAAATAAGTTAATTACTTATGAGTTTATACCAATCATCAATAATTTCTTAATGCCAAAGTAGCCAAAATAAAACACAACCATAAATAACACCTGATAAAACTATTACTGGAAGCAGAAAGCTTTTCATTTAATTAAAAATTTATCTAAACCATTTTGTTGGACGTATATAAAAAACCAAATAGAAACAGATAGATTTAATAGTACTGTCAGTGATATAGAAATTATTAAAAACTTCTTCCCAACCCCATTTTGGGAAGAAGTTTTAACTGAAGTTGAAATTGACTCAAGTTCCATAAAAAAGAGTTAATTACTTATTAGTTTATACCAACTTTAAAAAATAGATTTTTAATTGAAATTCTTTATTAAAAAGAGATTTAAAATCTTTCAAACACTATTATGTATTTAAAGTTACTTTAACAAATATTTTTAATCTATAAATTCGTTATAATTGTATTTAAATAATAATTAATGAATACATATTAATCATTTAATTTTTATATTTAATATTATAATTTGTCCCTTTAGTTTATAAATTTTGAACTTGAATAAATAAATAATAATATCTATGTTTATATGAGTATTTAAATTTTAAAAAACATGGTAGGAGTAACTAAAGATCCGACATTATTTTTACTTTTAGGGACTATTGGGCTTCTATTTTTTGGTTCAATAGGATATGGAATATATACAACAGTTGGACCATCATCATATAAATTAAGAGATACAATTAAAGAGCATGCAAGGTTACATGAATTAGGTATCGCACATGGACATAATAGTCAAAACCATAATGAAGCTGACCATATACATTAAAAAGATATTTTAATGAATTTATTTTTTGTTGACTCTGATTTAACGACAGGATTTTTCTTTATTTCAATTTTTTCTGGAGCGTTGTTATCGTTTTTTATTTTCCTTCTTTTTTGGTTAACTAATCAAAATGCAATGTTTAAAAAACAATAGTTTGCTTATAAAAAGTTTGGGTAAATTTTGAGTAAAAATCACAAATCCTTGAGATCCATTCTGAAATCAGACTGACTCACTTTTCATTAGCCAGTAGGACCATCATCTTATAAGTTAAGAGATACAATTAAAGAGCAGGCAAGATTACATGAGCTAGGTATAGCTCATGGACACAATAGTCACAATCATAATGAATCAGATCATCTTCATTAAAAAATAATTTAAAAAAGTTTATTGCACTTATTACTTTTAAAACAACTCAAAAACAAGGAGAAGCCAATATCAAAAGTATTTTTAGTCTTGCTTTAGTGATGACCTCATTGGTAGTTTGGATATGCGTATTTAAATAAAAAATTATGGCTAAAAAAGAAGGAAAGGAATTAGCGACAGTAAAGGTCTATCTCAATACTGGAATAATTGCTGGATTAGTAGGTGTTGGGTTTATTTCCTCTACTTTAATTTTTGGTGTATTAGTTCTGGTTCTAAAATAAAAAGAATTCAAAATTTATGATCTTTATTTAATTTTTTTTGAATTTAATAGAGGCCTTATTTTGTTTTTTAATTTCTCAAGAGGCTTTTCAATAAAATCAGGTTTTTTTAAAACTGCAAGGACAACCCATCCTGCGCTAATTACAAGAACCATTCCTAAATAAGCAAAACCATAAATCATTGATACTTTAATTAAGTTGATTCTAATTCTACTTCTTTTTTGACTTCCTCTTCTTGTTTAAGTTCTATCTCATTTTTAACATCTTCTTTTTCTTTATCCTTAATTATTAATATTTTTTCTTTTCTTCCGAAATCATCTTTACCTGCAATAAAGAATATTAGTGAAACTATAAAAAATAGTGCAAAAAGCAAAACTTCCATTAACCAAGAAATTAAATTATTAATCTCAAATTAATTTACAGATCTGTTTTTAATCAACATCAAATAATACAACTTGCTGTTAATTTAATTTCAATCAACTACCAATTGATCTCTTTTATTTTTTGTTTGATATTGTGATGCAGCTTTTAAATGTTGAAACTCTTTTTAAGTTTTCAATTCTTTTTTTCTAAATCTTCGTTACCAAGCATTTAAATATTTTGATAAAGTTTATGAAGATACTCATTTAGAGTAATCTGTGACATAATTGTTCCATTAAAGTGTAAATTAGTTCAAATGATACAAGTCTCTCTCGCATTCTATTTACAATTAGTAATATTTATATATTAGCTTTTTAATCAGATGAATTCAAACAAAGACATTCTTGACAGAGCCATAGGAAGACCAGCAATGATGGCTTTCATGATTTTAGTCGGAACATATGTAACAACAGGTCAACTTATTCCAGGTGTTTTTTAATGGAAAATAAAAATCAAAAAAGGAATATAGATCCTCAAAAAACAAGTGCAGAGAAATTAAATGGTAGATTTGCTCTTGTTGGTGTTATAGCTCTAGTAGGAGCATACATAACAACAGGACAAATTGTACCTGGGATTATTTGAAAATTCATTCAATCAAGTTCTTCATGAAAGTCCGCAAATTGTTTTACTAGCTGACTTTTCCTTTCGAAAGATTTCTCATATCTAAAAATACCTTCTATAGCTGAATAATACTAAAGAGACAGTTTTTTAATTAAAAGGGGAGGTGTTATTAGTAGGAGCTATTAATAGGATTTCAAAGATAATTCCAGTTAAAGCTATTGGTAATACCCAGATACCAATAAATCTATGATCAAAAAATCTTAAATGATCATTACCTTTAAAAACATTTTTTAAAGAAGTGTATAGAGTTTCTGGTTGTTTATAAGAAGGGCCTGTTTTGGATGGTGAATAAGGTTTTATAAAAGCAGATGATGCATAGAACTTTGAAATTTTCTTTATGAAAAAGATAGGCAAAACCCAAATGGCAACAAATCTACCTCCTAACCACTGTCTTGCATTAGGAAGAGAATACTCTTTGATAGATTTATTTTCTGGCATTCCAGATTCTAAATCCTTATAAATATTTTCTAAACTCTTTTCTTTGCTTGAGTTACTTGTCATTTAAAGTTCTAATTGGTGAATATTTTATGAATTTAAATCTTTAATAAAAATATTCCTAACTACTAAAATAACTAAAAAGCAGTTAAGAATATTTCCTTTGGCTAGGTTCATAAAGACGGATTTTATACCGTTGCAGATTCGCCAAATATCTACATATCCTTTATAGATAAAAAACTATTTTTTTTAAAGTAAATAATATACAAACATGTGAATATTATTTAATTATCAAAGTAATTTTTTATTACATTTTTTTTATATAATTTTGTTCTTAAAAATATTTTAAAAAAATTTAAACCTCATTTTCTAAGATTGCGAAAAAGAAAATGAGGTCAAAGAGAGGTTCTCATTACAAACCGAAGTTATCAAAGCTAACGGCTAGTAGATTTCTCTAATTTCTACTTTTATATTTATACATTGAGTTTCTAAATTTAGGAAGATTTATTTTATACATTTAGATGTTGTATTTATTTTAAATTAGTTTCATTGAAAATTAATTAATATATTTACAAGACTCATCGAAAGATGAAAAAAAGCATAGAGAGAAACTGCTAAAAACAAAAATTGTTCTACAGGGATCATAATAAATAATAAATTATTTGAATTTTGT
Source organism: Prochlorococcus sp. AG-679-K21 (assembly GCA_003208885.1). Lineage (GTDB taxonomy): Bacteria > Cyanobacteriota > Cyanobacteriia > PCC-6307 > Cyanobiaceae > Prochlorococcus_A. The sequence continues at coordinate 27,421 of QCUP01000009.1, forward strand.
TTAGTAAATTAGTTTTTTGTTAGGAAGATGTTTTCTATTATCAAATCTCGACCTGATTGTTCATTTTTCATAGTCATTTTTTTTGGGTGATTATCAATAGATGAATCAAAAGCTCCCCATCTTTTAAGCCAAAACAAAGTATAGAAAAATGCAATTATAAAAGGAGCTCCCACAATTAAGAATCTGATATCCATCAAATTACCTTAATTAATAAGATTTAAACTGCATTGCTAAAATCGCGCCAAGAAAGAAAACGGTTGGAATTCCTAAGGCATTTACAGCTGCAGTTCTTACGGTAAAAACAGGATAACCCTCCTCGGGTCTGTTGGTATTAATAATCGAAGAATCTTCCCATACTTGATAATTCTTAAAAGGAGCTAAACCATCTTTAGGCAGTCCAAAAGGTGTCAATCTAAATACATCCCATTTCCCTAACCAAAATACTGTAAAGATCCAGGCAAAAATTATTGGAGTAATAACTAGTACAACTCTAAAGTCCATTTGATAAATAAATAATTTGTTACTTATTTTGATCTTTTTAAATAAATAAAAAACTAAATCTTTAACTTATGTTTAAGTAAAAACACTTAATAACATCAATTTTGAACATTAGTAACCATAAGGAATGATTTATTGGTTTCGTTAAAGTATATTTTTAAAATTTTGATATTTAAATTTAATGTAGATTTGAACTAATCTCAATAATATTATGGAGACTTTTAGATTCCTACTTTTTGGTATTGCAGGTTTAAGTTTAATCTTTTGGGTTGCGGTAATAGCTTTATGGCATACATATATGTTTCCAACTTTCTTTAATGAAGATAAAGCTTTTAATTCTGTTAATTATCAGGAAAATTCTCTTACCTCAGAACCAATTCTTGGAAATTTAGTTAACAGTAGTAACTTCATAAGCAGACAAAAATATTCAATGAAAAATTTTGTAATAGCTGACTTTTCATCTATTCAAAATAATTTTAAATTGAATAAGTTGTATACAACCGTAATGATCGGAGTATCATTCGCTACTTTTATATTTCTCACCTATGGATTAAGTAGTTCAATTACAACTGTTAGTTAAATGGAATCAATATATACTTTAGTTTTTTTAGCTTCTTTCGTTTATTTAATATTTAATTCACTTAAAGATTTAAATATTAAATAATAAATAAAAGTTTGTATTATTTTTTTGCGTCTGCCAAAAATTTTCTTCTTATAAAAAAGAATATTAATGTCGTTATTATCATTACCGGAGGGTGAAAAGAAATTGAATTTAAATAATCGTAGTAACTAAAGTTTTCCATAAATTTTTTGCATAATAAACGAAACTATAAAACAGATTTAAATTATTAATTGATTATATAAATCACATGAAAGTATAAATTGAGAGTTAAAAATGTAGCCACATCTTGCACAGTTTGTATTTTAAAATTTTTGTTAAAAGTTCGAATGCGGTTCTTTCCACTTAACTTCTAATCAATATCTGTTGCCGAATAAACAGCTTTTTGAAGAGTTGTTGCGTTTGGGATTGCTTTAGTTCTTTACTTCTTAGCTCCATCTTCTATCACTGTAATTAAGAGTTATTTTTATGGAATATTCATGCATTTAAAATAATTATCATTGGCCATATCCATATTTAAACCCCATTCTTTATCAGATTTTCCATCACCTTTTTTAGTGTCTTTTTGAAATTTAGCTGTACATCTTTCTTCTATATTTTCTGGAGAATTATAATTCCTGAGGAAAATAAAAACTAAATAGGATAAAGATGAAATTGCACCTATAAAAAAAGTAATTCTGGTGAATTTCTTTTCCATTTTTTTGCCTAGATATTCTATTTATAGTTATGTATTATTTTGACTACTGTAGTATTTAATCCTTTTTGGGAAACTTACATCCTAAAGCTTGCTTTTGAGGGCTAGATAAATTTCACTCAATTTATTCACTAATTTGAATATCAACATTGCTCAACAACTTGTTTTGAATTTATATTTTTTATGCAGTAATTATAAAGATTAATCTTCTCTTGATCTTCACAAAGCCAGCACAATATTTTGTCTTCCTAAAATCATTATTCTTTGCTCTCTTTAGTATGAAATTTACATTATTTTTGTTTACCTTACGAAATTATTAATATCGGCAAACTTAGTAATATTAATAATCAATTAAATAATAAAAAAGTATTTAAGTACTTTTAATAAATCCTTATTCTGGTTCTCGTAATGCAGTAATAAGTAATCCACCTATTAGTCCTAGATTCATAAGTACTGCTCTTTGATGGAAAGGAAATACATGAAAAATAATTGTGGTTGGGATAAGAAATAATAATAAAAATGCTGAACCAATTTTTTGATTTCCTCCAAAGATAAAAAATCCGGAACCTAAGGTAAGGCATATTATTGCTCCAACTAAAAGGATAGATGCAATTGGATAAGGGATACCTTTTGAAGATACATATTCAACTGTTTTTTCAAAACCTGTAATTTTGCCTGGTATAGCTGATATAAATATTGATGAGATTGCAACTCTTGCAAAAAAATCAAAAAAAGTTTTGATACCCTTATTTTTAAAAATAGATTTTTTCATTCTTCTATTATAAAAAAAGTTTAATTTATTAGATGAATACTTATTTAGTAACCGCAACTTTTAAAAATGTTGCTCTCATGGGTGCAGCTTATGACCTGTTTTTAAAGGTTATTGAAGACGGAACTTTGAATGATGAGTTTGAAGGATTTAAAGTTATGGGAAGATATCATGCCTCTTACTCAAATAATGTCTATATTATTGTCCAAGCTTCAACAGGCATAAAAATGACAGAACATTTCGCTCCTTGGAAAGTCAAGTTTGATATAGATTTTGATATCAAGCCAGTTATGACTGACGATGAAAAAGTAGCTGAGCATAAGTTAGTTGGTTCATTAATGGCAGCAGAACAGAAAATGGGATTTACCGGATAAGGTAAATTCCTCATTTTGTTATTTAAATAGACCTGCTTAAAAAGTAAAGTTTGAGTTTGATAAGCTGAGCTTATAGAGGGTATGAGAGTAAGTAATTATACTCACACTATCTATTCCTTGGCATTAGATTGATTTAAAGATTGCATAAGAAAGCATCTTAGCTAAATAACAAACAGTCAAATGAAAGAAACAAAAACAGTAGAAAAAGAGAAGGTTGTAGCTGAGAAGCTCAATGGTAGATTTGCAATGATGGGCTTTATTGCTCTTGTTGGAGCTTATCTAACAACAGGTCAAATCATTCCAGGTATTGTGTAATATGAATTTCATTTCTAAAAGTCAGGGATACGTTCCTCTTAAATTAGTTCCTTACATATTCTTTTGTGCAGTAATTCTTAGTATCACAACAACAAATACATTCATTTAGTTGCTTAAACTAATATTGTTATAAAAGTCAGCTAGTAGAGATATAAGCTGGCTTTTTTAATGAAGTAAATTAATCTTGATTAGTTTTTTATATCAGATTAAGTCTTGACTTTGTGTTTCAAAGGATTAAATCTGACTCTTTTAATTTGATCGTTTTCCCAAATCCAATAAACAGGTGCACTTCTTCTTGCTTTAATTAAAATCTCTTTGTCTAATTTTTGCGGTATAAATTCTTTATAAGGATCAAAAAATTTATCTCTTGTTGGTTGATTTAAAACAATACTACCCTCTTTTCCAGAAATTGATCTGTGATAAGTTCCAATAGGAATTTCTAATGCCCCCATTTTTCTATTTAAATAAATTACATGATGTGGCTCTTCCCATGAAGGATTTATCAAAATAAATTTTCTTTCGCCAGTAATAACTAAATTGTGATCAATTTGATGTTCGTGAACATAATATTGTTCATATTCAAAATCATCAGGAGGAGATATAGCTTCTTTAGAGTGAATTACCACATCGCAACCATTAGATGCTACCAAGCCCGCATCAAAGAATGTAACTTTTGGAGTTTCTCTAAAAATAGTTGTTGAGTAGAATTTTAATTCCATAATTTAACCTCTAGTGTTAATAAATTTATGAATATTATTAAGACCTGTTATCAAGAATAAAATTAATAGTGGATAGTTAGTCGCAACAAACTAAACAATCTTCTTGAATTGGATAATCAATATATTTTTTCTCAAAAGTTTCTTCTAAATTCCCCATCTCCTTGACATAATCCAGATCTCTTAACTGTTTGTGTGGAACGGTGAATTGAGTTTGTAGTTTCATTTTTTCCTCCTATTTAATATTGTTGTTTGAAGCCATGCCAAGTTTGAGAAAACCTTAATCCTAGATAAGAAATTAAAATTATCCAAAATAGAATTTCTATGCCTAAATTAATCATTTGTTTTTCCTCCTTTTTATCTACTTATGATTTAGTACGGGTGATATATAAAAATCAAGCGTAAGAATACTTAAAAGATTAAGTATTAATCACAATAAACTTTGCAATGGTTATTAGTAGGATGCTCTTTGCATTCATTATTCCAATAAGCTTCGAGTTCTTTTGCCTTTATATCGTATGAAAGGTTTTTTTTATCCATATCCATCTCTTGGATAGTAAATGTGTCGTTTAGTGCCATAAGACTTACCTATTGACTACACTTAAGTTCTAATTCATTTGAATAGTTAATCTCAAGTTTTATGTGTGCGGTTAGAGGAACAAAATTGTACGGATTAAGGATCAAAAAAGACTCTTAAAATCAAAATGAGGACAATCAATATTTTTATATATTTCTTAGCTTATAAGTCTTTTTGTGACCTGTAATTTATTTCGTTGTCGAAGTGAATTCTTTTATTTGAAGCTTAGGTTCATAAACAGCTCCATTACATACTGCTACAGCAAGGCTCTCTTTTGCTTCTTTATCCCACCCTTTTAAATCTTTTTCTTTTTCATTAATCCAACGTACTGTTTTATCAAGACATAGATTCCAGTAAGAAGCTTTTCTTGAAACAGGAATTAAAGAAATAGCTATCAGAACTATCGCTGCTGTAGATGTAATTACGCAGTATTTAATAATATTAGGACTTTTATGAGGGGACATAATATAAATTGTTTAACCTTTCTAATATAGTTCAGCAATCAATCAT
>QCUP01000010.1 GCA_003208885.1 Prochlorococcus sp. AG-679-K21
TCTGGTTAGTAATGCATCACCAGCCAGAATAGCTAAAGCATCTCCATAAACTTTATGATTAGTAAGTCTTCCTCTCCTTAAGTCGTCATTGTCCATTGCTGGTAAATCATCATGAATTAATGACATGGTATGAATCATTTCTATGGCAACTGCTGTAGGAACAGCTAGAGATGGCTCACCTCCTGCTAGTGAACAAGATGCTAGACATAAAATTGGACGTATCCTCTTACCTCCAGCAAGGAGAGAATATCTCATTGATTCCCTAAGTATTTCTGGTTTCTCTGGGCCTAATGAAAAGTCAAGAGCTTCTTCGACTACTTTTTTTTATCTTTTAGATATTTTTCAAAATCTGAAATATTATCTATAACATCTGTCATTTTTTACGTTGAATAATGTTTTTCTGCATCGTTGGTTTTATGGAAGCAGGTCATTAAGAGTTGATGATAAACCAAATTGTTTTTGCCAGCTGAAAATAGTATTTACTAGTAACATTGTTACTGTCATTGGTCCAACACCTCCTGGGACGGGGGTGTATGCAAATACTTTTGGAATAACATCTTCTAATAATACATCTCCACACAATCTGGTTATGCTTTTATCGGAACTTGTTAATCTATGTATGCCAACATCAATAATTACAGCACCTTCTTTAACAAAACTTGAGTCTATGATGTTAGGTTTTCCCGCAGCAGCAATTATTATATCCGCTTCCTTGCATATTTTATTTAAATTTATAGTTTTTGAATGAGTCATTGTTACCGTCCCATTAAGATTCAACAACATAAGAGATACGGGTTTTCCAACCAACAAACTTCTTCCAATAACAACTATTTTCTTTCCTTCAATTTTAATATTTTGAGATTTTAGTAAATTAATGATCCCAGCTGGTGTACAAGATCTCATCGCAGGTTCATTTTTTACTAACTTCCCAATATTTTGCTCATTTAATCCATCTACATCTTTTTCAGGATTGATACAACTTATCAATCTTTGCTCATCAAATTTCTTTGATATGGGTAGTTGTAATAACATTCCATCAATATCATTATCAAGGTTTAATTTATTTAATAATTGTTCAACTTCTTTTTGCTCTACTGTTTCTTTTAGATGAAAAATATAACTCTTTATTCCAACTCTTGAACAAGCTTTTTCTTTGTTCCCTACATAAATTCCGCTTGCGGGATCTTCTCCAATTCTTATTACAGCCAAACCAGGATTTCTCTTTGCAACTGTTTTATTAACATGAATATAGTTTTTTAATCTTTCTTCGATTTCTAAAGATAATTTTTTACCATCTAGTTTTAATGACATTTAGAAAAACTTCTCCTTTTTACACCTAGCATGCCTATAATTTTTAAATTAATCAAATAGTTTTAATTGTATTCTGTGCAAAACACTACAAGATTTATAAAAAAATTAAATAACTTATGGAAAAGAAGTCAATTTCCTGCACAGAACCCTATTCAAATTTCAACAATAGATAAATTAATTATCTTCTTAATATGTATTGTTATCTCTATAATATCTTCCTATAAAATTCTCCTTGTTCCATATTTAGAAGGTTCAGATATTTTTTCTTGGGGCTTAAATTTTACCGAGGTTTTATTCACTTGTGGATTTTTAATACTAGTTTCTAGAAAAGAAAATCCAAACATAAATTCAAGACAGATCCTCTTAATTATTTCACTACTATTAATTGTTCAGATGATGAAAAATATATTTGGATCAGGATTTAGCCCTTTATCGATCATTGTACCTCCGGCTTTAATTATTTCTCAAGGTATGGGGACTATAACTGCATTAACTTGGGTCTCAATAGCAAGCCTAAGTTGGCCAGATTCTCTAACTAATATTAATAGCAATCTACTCCTCATAACATTGATTTGTGCATGTATCGTTTCAGTTCTTGGAGGAAGAATAAGAAGTCGAGCTCAATTACTTCAACTTTCAATATTTGTTCCAACTGGGGCATTGATTTCTCAATGGTTACTAATTGGAAATGAGGAATATTCCTTGGTGGATACCCAAGAAATTTTTACTTCAAATGGCAAAATATTTTCTGATTCTCTACTATTGGCAATCATAATGCTTATAACAATATTATTTATTCCCATTTTTGAGTCAATATTTGGATTGTTAACCAAGGCAAGATTATTGGAATTGGCTGATAACGAGAAACCTCTTATTAGAAGACTCTCTATTGAAGCTCCAGGGACTTTCGAACATACTTTATTGATATGTGGTCTAGCGGAGGAGGCCACAAGAATGATAGGAGGTGATATTGATCTTATCAAGACTGGTTCTCTCTATCACGATGTTGGAAAACTACATGCCCCAAATTGGTTTATTGAGAATCAAGATGGGGGTGTGAATCCGCATGATGAAATAGATGATCCTTTAAAAAGCTCAGAGGTTTTACAAGCCCATGTAGATGAAGGCCTGAAATTTGCAAGAAAAAATAGATTACCAAAGCCAATAGCTAATTTCATACCAGAACATCAAGGAACTCTTAAAATGGGCTATTTTCTTAATAAAGCTAAAGAGAAAAAACTAAATTTTAATGAGAGAGATTTTAGATATAAAGGTCCTATCCCTCAATCTAAAGAAACGGCTATCTTGATGCTTGCCGATGGTTGTGAAGCGGCATTAAGAGCAATGGATATTAATGCTTCTGATTATGAAGCATTAGAAACGATATCCAAAATATTTTATTCAAGGAGAGTTGATGGCCAGCTAAATGATAGTAATCTTACCAAAGGAGAAATTTTTCTAATAAAACAATCTTTTTTAAATGTTTGGAAAAGAATTAGACATAGACGAATTCAATATCCAACTACAAAAAATAACACTTTTTCTTAATTTAATATTTTTTATAATCTAATATTTCTTCGATGTTTAGGATTGCACCAATATATTAAAATCAGGATGCTAAATAAAGCTGTTAATAGTGTAAGTCCTCCAATTCCAAAAATATCATTAATCAAGACTAATCGAAAAATAGAATATGGAGCTGTTCCAGAAACTATCATTGAAAGAGATACTAGAGTTAAGGTAATACCCCATTTCTTTTCCGCTAAAAGAGCAGAAGAAGAGACTATCCCAACTATTGCTGCAGGCCATCCAAGGCTTATAGCCAGAGAAATATTAGCCACTTTTAATTGAGGCCCATAAGTTACTATTAATGCGATTATGGGTAAAGCAATGATATTACTTATTAAACCCACCCATGCAAGTGTCCAATATCCTAATACCCTTTCTCTCATTACTTTATTCTATTAAATATAAAATTAAGGCTTTAATCTACATTATTAAGTTACTGTTTTTTGGCTAAACTTAATAATCCCAAAACTAAATTATTTCTTGGGATTTGATAATATCTTATTTTTAGGATTTTCCAAATTATCAAATTGAGGGTGAATAGAGTTTTTCTTCTCTGAGAAAACAAGCCTGTTTAAAGCATTTACAAAAGCATTTGCAGCAGCAACAACTACGTCTGTATCCGCAGAATGTCCTGAATATATTTTATTCTTGTTCCGAATTCTTATGGTAACTTCCCCTAATGCATCTATACCTTCAGTTACAGATTTAACTGAAAACTCTATTAATTCATTAGGAACTTTAGCTAATGCATTAAGTGCTTCGCAAACCGCATCTACAGGTCCTGTACCTACTGCGACAGCAGTATCTTCAGTATGCTCTTCTGTATTTATAAGAGTTACTGTCGCTGTAGGCTTGGATGTACTGCCGCAACTAACTTGAACATGACTTAGTTGAAATTTAGATTCCGGAAGTTGAACTTGTTCACTAACTATAGCTTCTAAATCTCTATCAGTAATTTCTCGTTTTCTATCAGCTAGATCTTTGAAACGAGCAAAAGCATCATTCAGGTCTTCTCTACTTAAATCGTATCCCATCTCTTCCAATCTTGCTCTTACAGCACTTCTTCCGCTAAGTTTTCCTAATGAAATTTTATTATCATGCAAACCAACAGTTTTTGCATCAATAATTTCATATGTGAGTCTATTTTTTAAAACCCCATCCTGATGGATTCCTGACTCATGAGCAAAAGCATTTGCCCCAACAATTGCCTTATTAGGTTGAACATTCATTCCAGTTAAGTTAGATACTAATCGCGAAGTTTTTGTGATTTCTTCTGTTCTTATTGCTGTAAGAGGAGTAGGCGAATCTGAACTTCTTCCAAAGAAACTATTAAAAAAACTTTTCCTAACATGTAATGCCATTACTAATTCTTCTAGAGATGCATTCCCTGCTCTTTCACCTATTCCGTTTATTGTGCACTCTAATTGCCTCGCCCCGTTCTTTGCTGCCTCTAGAAAATTAGCAACGGCTAAACCTAAATCATTATGACCATGAACTGAAATTATAGCTTCATTAATATTTGGAACATTTTTATTAATATCAAAAATAAGCTTCCCAAATTCACTTGGAGTTGTGAACCCAACTGTATCTGGAATATTAATAGTTGTAGCTCCTGATGTTATTGCTAGTTGAATTACTTCATAAAGAAATTCAGGATCACTCCTTGATGCATCTTCACAAGAGAATTCAATATCATCAACTAATGATTTCGCATAACCAACCATTTCTGGAACTATACAAAGAACATCTTCTCTTGTTTTTCTGAGTTTATGTTTTAGGTGGATATCGCTAGTAGCTATAAACGTATGAATTCTTTTTTTAGAAGCTGGGCTTATAGCTTCGTAACAAGCTTTTATATCATTTGTAGAGGCCCTAGCTAACCCACAAATAATTGGACCATTTTCTCCACTAACTACTTCTGCAATTTTATTTACTGCCTTAAAATCTCCAGGACTAGCGTATGGAAATCCTGCTTCAATAACATCTACTCCTAATCTTGCCAGTTGATGAGCAATTGCAAGTTTCTCCTCAAGATTTAAACTCGCACCAGGAGATTGCTCACCATCTCTCAATGTTGTATCAAAGATCAATATTCTTCCTGGATCTTTGGACATTAGTTAAATACCACTAAACATATATTAAGCTAATTAAAAAAAAATTACTAGATACGGATTAAATAAGTGATTATTTAGTAATCAATCTCCTGATAATTTTTGGTTAAATTTTTATAAATAAAAGTATTTATATTTATTATCTAAAGTACTATTTATAAAAAATAAATATTTGCCTAAAGGTAAATTTTGATATTTTAAAAGCATTTAATCATAAACTTTAAAAAACTATGAATGGGCCTCTCCCTAATAAAAAATACTTAGGTAAATTGGCAATAGTTCTTCATGCTCATCTTCCATATGTTAGAAAAAATGAAAAAAATTCCCTAGAAGAAGATTGGTTATTTCAAGCAATACTTGAATGTTATATTCCATTACTTCAAGTAATGGAGTCAAGCAAAAAGCAAAATATTAGTAATACAAAATTAACTCTCAGCTTATCTCCAACCTTATTATCTCTTCTTCAAAATAAACAAATTCAAAAGAAATATTCATCTTGGCTTAAAACAAGAATAGAATTTTTGAGTGAATTACCTAAAAAAGAACAAGCTGCATCTAAATTTCTTCTGAGAAATATTAAAAATAATTATTTATATTGGAAAAAATGTTCTGGAGATTTGATAGAAAGATTTAAAAATCTAAATTTGACTGGTAACTTAGATATTCTTACTTGTGCAGCAACACATGGATATTTACCAATCCTTAGAGAAAACCCTGAAACAGTATTAGGTCAGATAAATACTGCTATAAGAAGTCATGAAGTTATTTTCGGAACAAGACCATTAGGAATATGGTTGCCTGAGTGCGCTTATTATGAAGATCTTGATGACATATTAATTAATTGCGGAATTAAATATGCAGTTCTAGACGGTCATGGGATTTTAAATGGATCACCAAGGCCAAGGTATGGTGTATATGCACCTATATGTTCACAAAAAGGGGTTGCTTTTTTTGGAAGAGATAGTGAATCAACATTGCCAGTTTGGTCTGCAAGAGAGGGGTATCCAGGAAATCCGGTTTATAGAGAATTTCATAAAGACTTAGGGTGGGAATTATCTTCCTTGGAACTATATAAAAAAGGCATTCCAACAAGCAGGCCTTTAGGCTTGAAATTTCATAGAATTACAAATAATAAGTGTTCATTAGGCAAAAAAGAATTTTATATAGAAGATGAAGCTATAGAAAAAGTTGAAGAACATGCTGATAATTATCTTTTATCAAGATCTAATCAATTAAAGAACCTTTCTTTATCAGCATCATTCGAACCTTTGTTAATTGCTCCATTTGATGCTGAACTATTTGGTCATTGGTGGTATGAAGGACCAAGATTTATTGAAAATATACTTAAAAAATCTACAAAATATTTCATTAAACTTACAAATCTAAGGGAAATTCTCCTTGAAAATCCTAATCTTCAAATTTGTGATCCTTCTCCTTCAAGCTGGGGGCAAGGGGGCTTTCATAATTACTGGCTTAATGAAAAAAATGCATGGATAGTTCCTGAAATCACAAGAGCGGGGGCTGTTTTTGTTAAATTATCTAGTAGGAAATTTAATGATGATTTTTCTATAAGATTATTAAAGCAAGCAGCAAGAGAGTTACTTCTTTCTGAATCCTCTGACTGGAGTTTCATTTTAAAGGCCGGAACCACAACAGAACTCGCTAAAGAAAGAATTGATAGACATCTTTTTAGATTTTGGAAATTAATTGAGATGTTAGAAAATAAATCTATTATTGATTATAAATTTCTCGAAAATATTGAAGAAGAAGATAAAATATTTCCTAATATAAAAATTAAAGATTGGCAATTTTAAATATTTCATTTTATCTTTAACATCCCAAGCTTAACTTTTAAAGGTGAATTGATAAACATCTTACTCATTACATATATTAGTTTAGGTAAAGGAAGTGTATTGGTTAGAAAACCTACCCATTCTTCGGTTGACAATTTGAAGAAATTAGAAAAGAAACTTCTTAATCTACTTTCATCAAAGCTCATTAATCTCCGCAGTCCGTATTGATAGAGCCTATGTCTTTGAGTTAATTCATATGGCCATAAGACTGACCATCCTTTAGTAGCTAATTCTAATGAACTATAGTTTGGTTCTTTCAAAAAGATTGCTAATTTTTCAGCAAGAAGTGGAGCTCTTCTTAATAAAGATCCAATCATATATCCAGATGCGGGATGAACCATACTTGCGGCTCCTCCAAAACCAAGAACTGATTGTTTTTTATATGGTAAAGGTAAATTCATAGGGAATAAGCAATTTTCTTCATGAAAAATCTCTACTAGTTTTATACCTTTACTATGCAATCTACCTAAAAGTCTTTTTTTTAGATGGTCTTGTGAAAAGGCAGGGTAACTAGCTAGTGATGTCTCTTCAACAAAATAAGTTTCACTCCCTAAATCCATTGCATAAAGAAAAGAGGGCGATTTCAACAACTCATCATCATCTAAATGGTCAGAACGAAAATCCATTAAAACAAATTGATCTTTTTTTACAGGAGGAATAGAAAATTTACCGACTATTCCATAAGCAGCTTGCTGGGCGACTTCGTTTGAAAATGGCCTTTTAATGAATTTACTCTTGTGCCCGCTTGCATCAATTACTAATCTTGCTTGTAGTTTTAGCCCTGAGAAACAAATTACTTCAGAAATTTTGTTTTCTGATTTAATTGATTTTGCAGTTTCATTCAACCATTGAATACCTTTGCATGTCTTCAAAAGTTCATTTTGAAATGCTTCCTGATTTATTAAACCATAGTCATAACAATGTTTTGTAGGATTATTCCCTTTGTCCCTTATTCCATCTCCAAAATAGCTAACAGTTTTTGACCATCTATGAGATAACAAAGACGCTAAACCAAATTCCTCTAACTCAGAAGCCCAAATCCCATATGTATTTTCCCATTTTTCATGGGGAGATTTAGTCGATATTCCCTTGATATTAAGATTTTGTTTAGCTAGTTCTGAAGCTAAACATAATGCTGCAGGTCCAGAACCTAATATTAAAATATCAAGAGTTTCCATAAGAACTTTTTAATCTAAAGGCTGTTAAGTTTCTTCTTCATTAGAAATTAATTGATCTTCTTCTTCAATTTGTTCATGAGGAACCAACACAACCTCAGATAAATGATCCCCATCATCTAGTCGTTGTAATTTTACACCTGTGGCAGCTCTTGACTGTTGAGAAATTTTATCGGCATTAGTTCTTACGATTACACCTCTTTCGGTAACTAAAAGTAATTCTTCACCTTCTCCAAGAACCTTAAGTCCTACTAATGAATCATCTTTGATTCTGAATTTTATTGCTCTTAATCCCATACCCGCGCGTTTTTGTAATCTAAATTTTGTTACTGGAACTCTTTTTCCAAGGCCAAAAGCACTGGCTACTAGAACCCAAGGTCCATTTGAAGTCTTGCTTTCAAGATCATCTTCATTTTCAAGATCTTCCTCATCAAGATTTGCTAACTGATCAACTAGGTCGCAACTTAAAACATCCATCGAAACAAGTTTATCACCAACTTTTAAGTTCATTGATTTAACACCCCTAGCAGTTCTTCCAAGAGGTCTTAATTCATTAATATCCAACCTAAAATGAATTGTCATGCCTTTGCTTGACCCAATTAAAACACTATCTCCTTCTGCTGATAATCTGACCCAAGTTAAAGCGTCTCCTTCTTCAAGGTTAATTGCAATAAGCCCATTTGAACGTACTTTTGAAAAAGCGGATAGTGGAGTCCTTTTTATATAGCCAGCTTTAGTTAGCATTAATAAATAACACTCGTTATCGAAAGAATCTACTGAAACAATAGAAGTGATTTGTTCTTCTCTAGGTATTGGGAGTAGTTGAACAGAGGGAGTCCCTTTAGCTGTTCTACTACTCATAGGTACTCGATAAGCTGGGAGTGCATAAGCTACTCCTCTCTCACTGAAAAGTAAAAGAGTATCATGATCATTACAGCTTATGAATAATTTAACTTCATCATCTTGTTGATTCCTTGTTCCAGCTTTACCTCTAGACCCCCTGCTTGTAGATTCGAATTCACTTACAGGCATTCTTTTTAAGTATCCTGCAGTAGTTAATAAAACAACTGATCTTTCGTTTGCTATTAAGTCAATATCATCTAAACCTCCGCCTAAATTGAGAATCTCTGTTTTCCTCGGAGATGAGAATCTTTCATCTAATTTACAAAGCTCTTCAAGAATAATTTCATTTATTCTTTCCTTATCACTCAATATATTCTTATAATCTGTAATTTTTCTTGTAAGCTCATCATGCTCTGCTTTAATTTTATCTGCTTCTAAAGCTGTTAATCGCCTTAATTGCATTTGTAAAATAGCATCTGCTTGAATTACAGATAGTTCATGCTCATTTTGCAATTGTTCTCTAGCAGAATTTGTATCTTTTGCAGATCTTATTAAATTTATAATTTTATCCATAGCGTCAAGAGCTAAAAGAAGACCTTTGATAATGTGATCTCTCTCTTCAGCCTTTTTTAATAAGAAGCTTGTCCTTCTTTTGATTGTTTCAATTCTAAATTCTAGAAATACATCTAGCATTTTCCTGAGAGAAAGAGTAGTAGGTTCTCCTTTTACAAGGGCTAAAATATTTGCACTAAAATTATTTTGTAGAGGTGTTATTTTAAATAAATTATTTAGAACAACTTGAGGATAGGCATCCCTTTTAAGCTCAATTACAATTCTCATCCCATCTCTATCACTTTCATCTCTAATATCAGATATGCCATCTAATCTTTTCTCATTTACTAGATCTGCGATTCTTTCTATAAGAGCTGCTTTATTAGTTTGAAATGGAAGCTCAGTGATTATTACGGCATCTTTTTCTGCTCTTCCAGGAGATTTAATTTGTTCAATATCTGCAACCCCTCTCATAGTTATCGATCCTCTCCCAGATTTGAAAGTATCTCTGATACCATCTCTTCCTAATATCTGTCCCCCGGTTGGAAAATCTGGACCTTTAATTATTTCAAAAAGATCTCTATCTTCTATTGAGGGGTTTTTGATTATAGATTTGAGACCATCAATTAATTCTCCTAAATTATGCGGAGGTATATTAGTTGCCATTCCTACAGCAATACCTGATGATCCATTTAAAAGGAGCTGAGGTATCCTAGCTGGTAAAACTGTTGGTTCTTGTTGTGATCCATCAAAATTATCGGAAAAATCAACAGTCTCAGATTCAATATCCTCTAGTAAACTTTCGTCTGTTAGGGATTGAAGACGTGATTCAGTATATCTCATTGCAGCAGGCGGATCATTATCTACAGATCCGAAGTTTCCATGACCATCTATTAATGGCATTCTCATAGAAAAATCCTGTGCCATCCGTACTAATGCATCGTAAACAGCAGTATCTCCATGAGGGTGGTACTTTCCTAAAACCTCACCTACAACTCTTGCACATTTTCTGTAAGGCCTGCCGCTTGTTAACCCAAGCTCATACATTGCATATAAAATCCTTCTGTGAACTGGTTTTAATCCATCTCTTGCATCTGGAAGAGCACGTCCAACAATCACACTCATTGCGTACTCTAAGTAAGAGCGTGACATTTCATTTCTTAAATCAGTCTGAATGATTCGATCGTTATTTTCACTCAAACCAGCATTCTCAGAATCAACAATATCGGACATATAAAAAACCTTTACTTAATACTAATCCCTGATTGACAGAATGAATAAAAAAAAGCTAATAATTAATTTTCAAATACTCACATTTATACACAAATAATAAAAAAACTCTTTTGTTTTTCAATAATTATTGGCTTATTACACCTTTAGTTGTTAACTTAATCTGAATAATTAAAAAATTCGTGAATATTGAAATTGGTTTAAACAAAAAAGTTAGAAGAGCCTATGGTATTGATGAAATAGCGTTAGTTCCTGGAACTCGAACCCTGGATTATGATTTAACCAATCCTTCTTGGTCAATTGGAAATATTGAAAGAGAAATTCCAATTATTGCTAGTGCAATGGATAGTGTTGTTGATGTAAATACAGCTGTAGAGCTATCTAAGTTAGGAGCTCTTGGTGTACTTAATATGGAAGGTATTCAAACTAGATACGAAAATCCCAAAGAAATATTGAGTCAAATCTCATCCGTTGGGAAAAAAGAATTCGTTCCCTTAATGCAAAAAATATACAGTGAACCTATAAAAGAAGACCTAATAACTCAAAGAATTTACGATATTAAAGAAAAAGGTGGGATAGCCGCTTTAAGCGGAACACCACAAGCTGCCATCAAATTTAAAGAAACACTAGTTAAATCAAAAATGGATTTATTTTTTCTACAAGGCACTGTAGTCTCTACAGAGCATTTAGGTATGGATGGAAATAAGACATTAAGTATTAAGAGTCTCTGCGAATCTTTAAATGTCCCTGTTGTTGCTGGTAATTGTGTAACCTATGAAGTCGCAGATCTTCTTATGAAAGCAGGGGTAGCAGGTCTTATGGTGGGAATTGGTCCAGGTGCTGCTTGTACTTCAAGAGGTGTTTTAGGTATCGGGATACCTCAGGCAACAGCAATATCTGACTGTAGTTCAGCAAGAGATAATTATTTTGAAAAGACTGGACGTTATGTTCCAATAATTGCTGATGGGGGAATTATTACTGGCGGTGATATTTGTAAATGTCTTGCTTGTGGTGCTGATGCAGTAATGATAGGTTCTCCAATAGCTAAATCATCAAGTGCCCCAGGTAATGGTTATCACTGGGGTATGGCTACTCCTAGTCCCATTTTACCAAGAGGTACAAGAATTGAAGTCGGTTCTACAGGTTCTTTAGAAAGAATCATGAAAGGACCTGCATTACTTGATGATGGGACACATAATTTACTTGGAGCTATTAGAACATCAATGAGTACTCTTGGAGCTAAAAATATTAAAGAAATGCAAAATGTAGAAATTGTAATTGCACCATCTCTCTTAACAGAGGGTAAAGTTTATCAAAAAGCTCAACAACTTGGAATGGGTAAATAATTTAAAATTTATCACTTTAAATTTTAAAAATTTCTCTTTAGGAGTTATTATTGGATTATGGGGGAAACTCCATACTCCTCACACACTAAATCGCCCGATTTATCGGGCTTTTTTAAGTCTTTTTGTTACTTATATGTTTTTATCTGTAATGAAATCATCACTTAAAAGAATAGCTTGCTAAATTTTCTTAAAGGAATATCTAAATTATGTCATCAGCCCCCGCCGTAACTGATTCTTCATTTGACAAAGAAGTTTTGCAAAGTGATCTGCCAGTCTTAGTTGATTTTTGGGCTCCATGGTGTGGACCTTGCAGGATGGTAGCCCCAGTTGTTGAGGAGATTTCTAAAGACTTTGAAGGAAAAATTAAAGTATTTAAATTAAATACAGACGAGAATCCAAATGTTGCAAGTCAGTATGGAATAAGAAGTATCCCAACCTTAATGATCTTCAAAGGTGGTCAAAAAGTTGACACTGTTGTTGGAGCAGTCCCAAAAGCGACTCTTTCAAGTACCTTATCGAAACATTTATAAATAAGGTATTGTCAAAAATAGGACTCATAGATTATGGAATGGGTAACATTCACTCTGTAACAAAAGCCTTAGAAAGTCTTGAAGAAGAAATAATTTTAATTAAAAATACTCAACAATTAAAAAACTGTAAAGCAATTATACTTCCTGGGGTGGGTTCATTTGACCCTGCCATTAGTAATCTCAAGAATACAGAATTAATAATGGATATTAAAAATTGGATTAAAAGTGGTAAATCGTTTTTAGGAATTTGTCTGGGCTTGCAATTGCTTTTTGAATCAAGTGATGAAGGCTCAATTAATGGACTTGGAATAGTAAAAGGTCAAGTAAAAAAAATTCCTCAATTATCTAATCAAAGAATCCCTCATGTTGGATGGTGTGAACTTCTTCCAACAAGGAAAAATAGCTTATTAAAAGAGGATGAATTAAATAATTGGGTATATTTTGTTCATTCTTATCATGCTGTACCATCAAATTCGAATTTAATAACTGCAAATGTTAGTTATGGTTCTGAGAAATTAACAGCAATAATCGAACAAGATAATTTACTGGCTTGTCAATTTCATCCTGAAAAATCTGGGAAAACAGGAGAAAAACTTTTACGTAGATGGATTGAACGGATTCAATAATTCCATTTGATATATGAAAACAAATTTGAGGTTAATTGGAGGACGAAGGCTTGAGAGCCCTAATAATATTGATACTAGACCAACAACTCTAATGGTTAGAGAAGCAATTTTTAATATTTTGAAAAATACGGTAGAAAACTCCAATTGGTTAGATTTATTTAGTGGAACAGGGTCTATATCTTGTGAAGCATATAATCATGGAGCAAAAAAAATAGTTGCAATTGAAAAAAATAAAAACAACTCAAAAATATGTTTAAAAAATCTATACTCATTGCAAAATATAGTTAATCGAAAAAATGATATTGAAGTTATCTGCAAAGATGTTTTAATTTGGACAAAGCCAAATGCTGAAAGGAATGTATCCTCTTCAAATGATTTTAATAAAATAAAATTTGACTTTATCTATTTAGACCCACCATATAAAGCTAATTATCATGAATTGGTTTTATATCAAATATTTAATTGTAATTTTATAAAGAAAGGTACTATTGTTATCTGTGAACATTCACTAGATTTGGTTATTAATAATAATAGTTTGTGGGAAATTTATGATGTTAGAACTTATGGACAATCAAAATTGACTTTTTTAATCCATATCTAACATCCCTGAACCTCTCCTATATTGATTCCACGCACTAACAAATAATCCAAGAAGGGTTATGGGAACTAATCCCAAAACAATCCCACATAAAAGAGGTTCAATCATTTTCTGGCATTTTTTTCATTTCTCATTCACAATTGTTACACATAGCCAATTTTTTGTGACAACATCTTCATCATCTGCAGTAGAAAAAACTTTAAAAATAAAAATCTGGAAACTATGTTTTATCGTTTTTATGATTTTATTAATTTGTTTTTCTTTATTTTATTTTAATCATGAAGAAAATAATACATTTATACTTAAAACTCTTGAACTTAACGGATCTGTTAAAGAAGGAAATACTTTATTTAAAATGAATTGTGTAGGATGTCATGGTATTACTGCGAGAGGATTAGTTGGACCAGATTTACATTCAATTACCGAGCGCCTAAATGATAAAGAAATTATAAGACAAGTTGTTGAGGGCCTTACTCCTCCTATGCCAAGTTTTGAAATTGATCCTCAAAACATGTCTAATTTATTAATGTATTTACATAGCTTGTAAAAAATTGAAGAAAAAAAATCTTAACTTGAATGTCGTATTGGTCGAACCAAATGGGCCTTTAAATGTTGGAAGTATAGCAAGATTATGTTCTAATTTTAATGTAAATGAATTAAGGATTATTTCTCCAAAATGTGATATTTTTTCATTAGATGCAAAAAAAATGGCTCTAAAAGGCCAAAGATATATTGATAATTGTAAGATTTTTAATAGTATTGAGCAAGCAATTTTTGATTGTGATTTGGTCCTTGCTACGTGTGGAAGAATTGATTTAAGTAATGATAATGAATGTGAATCACCTGAGGATATATCTAAATGGATTTCATCTTTTGTAGAGATTAATAATTTAGGAATTTTATTTGGAAGAGAGGATAGAGGTTTAAGTAATAATGAATTACTTTTTGCCCATAAGATTTTTAAAATTAAAACTTCTCAAAACTATACATCTTTAAACCTATCGCACGCAGTTTCAATAATTCTGTATGAATTAAATAAATCGTCAACAAATAATTTAGAGAAAGATTTAAAAGTTTTTGACCTAGCATCATCAAAACAAATTTATGAATCTTTAAAAGAAATAGAAGAAATGCTTATGAGAACTGGTTATCTTTTGGAACATACAGCTAATGCAAAAATAAGTAAGTTTAAAAAATTTATATTAAAAGCGAAGACATCAAGTTATGAGATAAATGTCTTGAGAGGTATCGTTCATCAAATTAACTGGTTTTTAAATAATTCAAAAGACCAGTAAATTTACAAAGGCAAATAAAAATAGATGAAAAAATTGATAATTTATAGTTAAAAGATTTTTTTACGATTTTATTTTGAATATATTCTCAATATCAGTTTTTACTGTAATAAAAAGAGACTTTGAAAAATTAACTTGGAATAAGAAATGAATTTAAATATAAATAACCTCAAATATACTTAAAACGTTTAATTTAATTTTTATATTTACTAATAACATTTTCTGAAGTATCATCTACTGATCATTCGAAAATAAAGTAAAACTAAAGCTGTGAATACTACAAAGAAAAGAAGAGTTTTTCCTTTTACGGCTGTAATTGGTCAAGAAGAAATGAAATTAGCTCTTTTGTTAAATGTTATAGATCCAAGAATAGGAGGAGTAATGATTATGGGTGACAGAGGAACGGGTAAGTCTACTACTATAAGAGCTCTTGCAGACTTGTTACCAGCTATAGATGTTGTAAAAGATGATCCATATAATAGTTCACTTGTAGATCCTGATTTACAGAGTAAAGAAGTTCTTGAGAAAATTGTACAAGGAGAAAGTTTGGAGAAAGATAAAAAGCAAGTACCAATGGTTGATTTACCGTTGGGGGCAACTGAAGACAGACTATGCGGAACTATTGATATAGAAAAAGCTTTAAGCGAAGGTATTAAGGCTTTTGAACCAGGCTTATTAGCAAAAGCTAATAGAGGCTTGTTATATGTAGACGAAGTTAACCTACTTGACGATCATTTAGTTGATGTTCTTTTGGATTCTGCCGCATCTGGATGGAATACTGTTGAGAGAGAGGGTGTTTCAGTTAGACATCCTGCAAGATTTGTTTTAATTGGCTCTGGTAATCCAGAAGAAGGAGAACTTAGACCCCAGTTGTTAGATAGGTTTGGTATGAGCGTTGAGGTTAAGACAGTAAGAGATGCAGAATTAAGGGTTAAAGTAGTTGATCAGAGAACTTCATTTGATGATAATCCCGATGAATTCTCAATAAGTGTTGAGAAACAGCAAGATGACCTTCAGCAAAAAGTTATTAAAGCTCAAGAGATATTAAATTCAGTTCAATTGGATGATGATCTTAGATTAAATATATCTGCTATATGCGGAGAACTTGATGTTGATGGATTAAGAGGGGATATTGTAACTAATCGATCTGCAAGGGCAATTGCTGCATTTGAGGGAAGAACTGAAGTGCAAGAAGAAGATATCGCTAGAGTTATTACATGTTCTTTAAGGCATCGGTTAAGAAAAGATCCCTTAGAGCAAGTTGATTCAGGAGAAAGAGTCATTCAAGCATTCTGTAAAGTCTTCGATTTAAATGAAAAAGACGACCTTTCCAAATTTCAATTATCATCACAAGAATAATAAAGTGAGGATTATTGGAATTGATCCTGGACTAGGAAGAGTTGGATATGGAATTATTGAAATTCAAAATGAAAAGAAGATATTTCTTGATTGTGGTGTAATTGAAACCAATAAAAATAAAGATGAAGGAGATAGACTTTATGAAATTTTTAATGATCTGAATACATTAATCGATCAGTGGAAACCTGATATAGCTTCGGTAGAGAAGTTCTTCTTCTACAGATCTAGCACTACAATTAGTGTCGTTCAAGCTCGTGGGGTAATAATGATGGTATTTGCTTCCAAGAGCATTAAAGTTAGTGAGTACGCCCCTTCTCAAGTCAAGCTTACTATTACAGGCTCTGGCAAAGCGTCAAAGAAGGAAGTTATAGAAGCTGTAATGTACAACCTAAATTTAACCCAGGCACCAAAACCTGATGATTCGGCAGATGCACTAGCCATAGCACTAACAAAATTAAATGAAGAAGGATTTAATTAAATTTAAATTATGACTATCTCAGATAAAAAGTATTTCGAGAGGAATTTTTTTAAAAATTTGAGAAAAAAAAGTTCAGCTGGTGATTTGAGAAATGTTGAAATTAATGTAAAAACATATATTGATTCTATTTTTGGAAAAGATTTTGAACAAAAATATATAGGAATTTATTGGCCTCTTGAAAATGAAGTTGATTTAAGAAGTCTCGGAGATAAATATTTATTAGCCTTGCCGAGATGTGAAAAAAACAAAAATCTCTTATTTTGTGCCTGGGACAATAAAGAATTATCCAAAGATTTTCATGGAATACTAGCTCCTTATTCTTCTAATAAATTAAGTTACGAAAAAATTAGGATGATGTTTATTCCGTGTCTTTCCGTTGATCGAAACTTAATAAGATTAGGATACGGTGGTGGATATTTTGATAAATTAAGGGAAGATAAAAATTGGAGATCTATCCCATGTATTGGGATCTTAACTTCTAATTGCGTAAGCGATAAATTATTGACTAGAGCTGATTGGGATATCCCTCTATCAGGTTTTATTACGGAAAAAGAAATATTAGTATAGTCTGTATCTAATTTAGTTATTTAATAGTTGTATAAGAATGGAAAACAAAGAAACTTATACTGAATTACATAAATTAGTTGATAAACTGAAAAATGCAGAAGATCCCAAAAGAAAATATGAATTTATTTTATGGTTAGGTAAAAAATTGAAAGTTCCAAACAATAGCATCTTAACTCCTGAAAATAAAGTTCAAGGATGTGTTTCTGAAGTATTTGTTAAAGCAAGTTTTCAAGAAGGTAAACTTTATTGGGAAGGCTATTCGGATGCTTTGATAACAAAGGGTTTACTCGCATTTCTTATTAATGGAATGAATGAACTAACGCCATTAGAAGTCGTTAATATAAATAACAAATTTATAGAGGATACTGGTCTAAAATCAAGTTTGACTCCATCAAGATCAAATGGTTTTTTAAATATTCTCTTAAAAATGCAGTCTCAGGCGAATGATTTTTTGTCGGAATAATATTATAAAATTGAAACTATAATAAAAGATAACTAATGCAAAAATGTAAAATTGGAATTATTGGTTTTGGAACTGTTGGGAAAGGCATTTATAAAATCCTAAAATCCACAAATGACCTACATCCAATTTTAAAAGATATAGAAATCGTAGGAATAGCGGTTAAAAATATCAACAAAAAAAGGGATATTGAATTAGAAAAAAATCTATTAATAAATGATCCTTATGAATTAATTAAAGATCCAAATGTTGACGTAATTGTAGAAGTAATGGGTGGAACAGATATAGCCAAGGATATTATTTTGAAATCGCTAAAGGCGCGAAAATCAGTAGTTACAGCCAATAAAGCGGTAATTGCAAGATATGGGCGTGAAATATATTCTACAGCTGCTAAAAATGGAGTTTATGTTTTAACAGAAGCAGCAGTATGTGGAGGGATTCCAATAATTGAACCTTTAAAAAGATCTCTTAAAAGTAATCAAATTAATAAAATGGTTGGAATAATAAACGGTACAACCAATTTTATACTTACAAAAATGTCAAATGAAAAAGCAGATTATAAGGCAACATTACAATTAGCTCAGAAACTTGGTTTCGCAGAATTTGATCCAACTGCTGATGTTGAAGGACTTGATGCGGCTGATAAGATTTCAATTCTTACTGAACTTGCATTTGGGGGCAAAATTAATAGAGATTCAATTTGTACAGAGGGTATAAATCAAATAGATATAAAAGATATTGAATATGCAAATAAACTTGGTTTTGAAATAAAACTTTTAGCCCTTTCCGAAAGAAATTCTATCAACATTAATGATTCTCTTTCCCTAAATATTTGGGTAGGTCCTTCTTTAATCCCCAAATCTCATCCTTTAGCAACGGTTGATGGGGTGAATAATGCCATCGTTATAGATGCTGATCCAATAGGAGAAATAATGTTGTACGGTCCAGGTGCGGGAAGTGGACCAACCGCCGCTTCTGTTGTGTCTGACATCTTAAATCTGCAGTCTTCATTAACAAAGGATACGAAATCTATTGATCCATTATTATCTTTCGATTTTTGGAGAGACTGTCATATCATCGATTTTAATCAAATTTCAAAAAAGAATTATCTCAGAATTATTTGTTTAGATACTCCAGGAGTAATTGGTAAGATTGGAGATCTTTTTGGTAAGAATGATGTCTCAATAGAATCAATTGTTCAATTAGATGCTAGTGAGAATAAAGCAGAAATAGTTGTTATAACTCATGAAGTCTCAAATGGTAAATTTGAAAAATCAAAGAAGGAAATAAATGCACTTTCTGAAGTTGAATTAATTGCTAGCCAATTAAGTTGTATTTGAAAAAAACATTTGCATATCTCTCTTTAGCTTGTTAAACAAAAGAGAGGAAACGTATTTTATGTAATGAAATTTTCAAAATTAGTAGAAAATAAAAATAATTTCAAATTTAATCCTAATAACAGTTTTAAAAACCTCTATAAAGGCGCGTGTGTGAAAATTAAAAATAGTCAAAAGACATTTCAGGTTGTAGGAATTAATCCAGAGAGTAAAGTTTGTTGGATAAGAGAGTGGCCCTTCGCTTTGGATGTTTACAAGACATTCTCCTTGGAAATTAATCAAATTACACTACAAACCTTTTGCTCTGATACTTTTAATGAAAAGTAAATTTCTAAAAAATCAAATGTTATGCACAATAATTTTTTAATAGCCTTATTCGTTCTTTTTATTTCTTTATCACAATATTCTTGCGTTTCTAATAATAAATCCAAAAGAATTATAGTTGCAAGTTCAGGTAAAATTGAATCTTTAGATCCTGCTAGGGCAAGTACTCTTAAATCACTTCAACTATTAAGTTCGCTTGGTGATACTTTATATGAATTAAATTCTGAAGGAGAATTAATTCCTGAATTGGCATCAGGAATGCCAGTTTTTTCAAAAGATAAATTACAAATAATAATTAATCTAAAAAAAAATGTTCTCTTTCATGATGGAACTTTATTTAATTCAAATGCTATAAAGTTTTCTTTTGATAGATTTAAAAGAATCGGAACAATGAATTATATCTTGGGGAATAAAATTAAATCTATAGAAACTCCAAGCGAATATAAGGTAATCATTAATCTAAACAAACCATCAAGCTCTGTTAATGGTTTACTTACATCTATAAATTTGACACCTATATCACCTACTTTTTATAAAGATTATTCTGATAAATTTTTAAATGATAAATTTGTTGGTACAGGTAAATATATATTGAAGAGATTTTCAAATGAAATTCAAATAATTGATCCAAATTTAAATTATTGGAGTGCTAAACCTAATAACGAAGGTATTAGTTTTATTGGATATTCCAACTCTTCTTCTCTTTTTGGAGCTCTAAAAAGTAAACAAATTGATGTTCTTTTATCAAATTCAATCGATGACATTCAAAGAAATAATTTAAAGCTATTAAGCAATAATAAAGAAATCAAAGAAGGAAAGAGTCCTGCCACAGAAATAAGTTTTATTACTCTAAGAACAAATTCTTATCCCTTAAATAATCTTAATGTAAGGTTGGCTATCGCTAAAAGTCTTAATAGGGACTTCATTAGCGAAAAGGTTAGTTATGGATTAAGGCAACCATCAAGATCACTTGTCCCACCAATTTATAAAAAAAATAAGAAAGAATTATGGCCAAAATATGATCCCTTAGAAGCAAAAGTGTTACTACAAAAAGAAGGTTACTGTAACGGTAATGTTTTAGATTTTCCTCTTACTTATAGATCTAATGTACCTGCGGATAAACTTATTGCTCTTTCTTGGCAAGAACAAATAAAAAATATTTTGAATGAATGTATTAATATTCAACTTAACGGAGTTGAGTCCACAACTATTTATAAAAATCTAAATTTAGGGATATATACAGCGGTTATTCTTGATTGGACAGGTGCTTATTCTGACCCCGAGGCATATTTAACACCTCTTCTAAGTTGCAGTGAAATAGATGGTAAAAAGTGTAATAAAGGAGAATCTGTTTACAGCGGAAGTTTTTGGGGATCAGATAAAGTAGAAGATTTATTTCTTGATAGCGAAAATTTAAACGGTAAAGAAAGATTAGCGAAATTAATTGAAATAGAAAAAATAGCTGCAGAATCAATACCTTATATTCCAATATGGATTTCATCTCAAAAAGCTTGGTCGCAAAATGAAATTTCAAAACCTATTTTTAATGGTGCAGGAATTATTTTAATGAGTGATCTAAAATTCATTAATGAGTAGAGATCTTAATAAACTTTTAAATTATTCTTTATTAAAGATTTCTTTAATACCTTTAATGTTGTGGCTTATATCGACATTAGTTTTTATTTTGTTGAGAGTTGCGCCAGGAGACCCAGTTGACGCAATTTTAGGATCTGGGGCTAATGAAGCTTCAAGAGAAATACTTAGAAATAAATTAGGGTTAAATGAATCTCTTCTTAGTCAATATCTTTTTTACATTAATAATATTTTGCACTTAAATTTTGGAGAATCGTTAAGTACTCAAGAACCGGTTCTAGATATTATTCTTAAATCATTACCAGCGAGTTTAGAACTAGGTATCTTTTCAATATTCTTTGCAATCTTAATAGGCTTTCCGCTTGGTTTTTTTGGTTTAAAAAATAAAGGAAAAAAGGGAGACTACGTTGCCAGAGTAATAGGAATCTCTTCATATGCAATTCCACCTTTCTGGGGGGCAATTTTGGCTCAATTAATATTTTCGGTATATTTAAGAATTTTTCCAATTGGTGGGAGGTTCCCAATCACTTATAGCCAACCTCAAATTACAGGCTTTCTAGTTTTAGATAGTCTTCTAAATAATAATTTTATCTTTTTGAGAGAAAGCTTATATCATCTTGCTCTTCCTTCAATAACTCTTGGGTTTCTTTTGAGTGGAATTTTTAGTAGATCTTTAAGAATAAATTTAGACAAGACACTAAAAAGTGATTATGTAAATGCAGCTTTATGTAGAGGAATTTCAAGAAGGAAAATTATATTAAATCACTCTTTGCCTAATGCACTTTTGCCTATTGTTACGATTTCAGGTTTAACAATAGCTTCTTTAGCAGGTGGAGCGCTTCTTTTTGAAGTTACTTTTTCATGGCCAGGGATAGCTTTAAGATTACATGAAGCTATTTCCCAACGGGATTATACTGTTGTTCAAGGAATTGTAATTATAACGTCTTTACTGATAGTCTCATTAAATCTTTTTGTGGATATTTTAATTTCTATTTTAGATCCTCGAATCGAGTACTAATTTTTGATTATAGCCTTTAAAGTCTTTCTATCTAAAAGATGAAAACCAAGATTGCTTTCTGTTTGATTTTTTATAACTTTAATGCTTTCATTATTTTTTATATTTTCTAAAAATTCTACGATAACTTTTAAAGATAAATTTTGAACAGAGTTAGGATTAGATCCAATAAAAGATTTATTTATTTTAAAAATATCATTATTTTCGATATTTTCTGAATAATTATCATTGATTCTTATTGGTGAAAAATGACTTGATCCCTCAATAATCAAGAATCTATTTAAGGGATTAGTAGTTGTAGATAAAAATACTTTGAATTGCTCACTTATCAAGGGAGTTATAAGATCATAAGTCCCTCCAATTAAAAGTACTGGCATCTCAATTCCAGAATTTTTTTCATTTGGCCAGATTAAGCTGCCAAATGAATTAAATCCTATGATTCCATTTGCTTTCTTTGAATTGATTATTTCGGGTAATGGAATTTCATTTAATTGACATTGAATTAATTTTGATAAATTTGTTATTGCAAAATCTTTTAAAGCTAAATCACATCTTTTATCAAAGTCATCTTTAGGTAAATCACCTTCATATAAAAAAGCTATTAAAGCTCCTAATGAATGTCCCATTAAAATATAGGAATCATTGGTTAATCCTAATCTTCCATTTTGATACGCTTTTATTACTGCATCTAAATCTTTGATACGGTATAAGAAAAAGTCTGCACTAGTTGGAATTGAATTAGTACCTTCGATAACTTCTAAAAAAGCCTCTGAATTACTTCCTTCATGGTCTATAAATACTACTGGCCAACCTCTCTTACTCAATTCAATGCCAATCCACCTGAAATTATCAATATTTCCTCCAAGTCCTGGCATAAATATAACTAGATCTTTATTTGATTTGGTTTTCATATTTTTCCATAATTCAATTTTTAAAGGCTCATTTCTATGAGCCGAATAAATTTTCTTATTTATTTTTATAAGATTTGAATCATCTTTATATACTTTTTTCTTAGGAAAAGAGTTATTCGTTTTTTCTAATGATTTCAATTTTAGGTTTAGACTTTGTTGCTTTGCTAATTCCTTTTTCCATGAAGAAATGATTAAAATTAAATTATCAATATCTAATGAAATTTCTTCTGAAGGTAATGCCTTTATAATATCCAAAGTAGAAACTTCATTTTTGACTTCCAACAAACTTTCTATCGTATTAAAAACCTTAATACCATCCTTGTCATTGGGAACCATAATAGTATTACTTAATTCTGAAAGAATCTTTCTTCCTATCCAACTTCTTAATACCTGCCTGTTTAGACCTTCTTCTTTAAAAACTGGATATTTTAAAAATTTTGATATCTCAAATACTTTTAAAAATCCATTTTGCTTAAACCAGTCTATTACTTCTGTAGAATCCTTATTATTCTCTAAGTTTAATAACTGATCTATACTTAAAGGGATTGACATCTCTTCGAACTTGATATTTATCTTTTCAGCCGCTATTACATCTTTTGCTGAACAAAAACTAAAAAAACTTAGAAAAAGTATAAAAATGAATTTCAATTGTGGATATCCCGAATAAATTTCTTAGAGGTAAACTTTGGTGGAGTCAATTTCCTTTTCATTTAAGGTTAATTACTAAAATAAGATTTTTTGCTTCATTTGGAGCAGGAGGAGTAATTTATTTAACATCCCTTATTTTCAATAATATTGGATTGTCAGCAACAGAAATTGGTCTAGGTTTTACGATATCAGCAATCATAGGTACTCTAACAAGAATCATTACTGGTAATTATCTAAATAAAACAGGCAAAATTCATAATCCTTTAGTTATCTCTTCATTAATAAGTACTGCTTCAGGATTTTGTTTAATTTTTTCAAAAGATACTTACTCTTATATCCTTGGTCAAGCTTTTATCGGAGCAGCTGCGGGGATATATTGGCCTACTGCAGAATTTGTTGTCCCATATTTTTGTCAACCTATTGATACAAGAAAAGCTTATGCCCTGGTGAGAACTTCTGAGGCTTTGGGGATATTTTTAGGAGTATTTATTGGTGGTTTAATGAATAATTTTATTTATGTAAAATCGATATTTATAAATGATATATTTTGTATGATTTCAATTATTTTTTTGATTTTAAGAAATAAAAAGTCTATAAAAAGAACTTTAGAGAACTCTCAAAAAAAGGCTTTAGATCACATTAAAATCTATAAAGAGAGGTGGAACAAAAATACAACCATAATAGTTTTATCTGTAATATTGATAACTACATCTCTTGCTTTAATTCAGGTAACATTACCACTTGATCTTGTTAAGGGTGGATTTATAAGAGATGTCTTAAATGAACAAATTATTAGTTTTATCATTTCTTTTCAGCTAATTTTATTATTAATTTTACAATGGCCAATTGGTTCATGGATATCAAAAAAAGGAAAATTATTTGGTTTGAAATTTAGCTTAATCAACTTTTCTTTCGCCTCACTTTTGTTATTTACTTCTAGTTATTTAAATATTGAAGCTTTTTATTTCGTGTTTTTTGCAATCCTCTTAATAAGTTTAGGTACATCTTCCTTCCTGCCAACATCTACAGATGTTGTTTTCAGTATTGCCCCTTCAAATAAAAAAGGTTATGCACTAGCTCTGTTATCACAATGTTTTGCAATGGGATATTTTTTTGGGCCATTTATTTCTGGGACGATACTAGATCTTTTTGGTTATGCCTCGATTATCTGGATAACTATTTCATTTTTTTGTTTTTTAATGTTTGCTATGATATTTAAGAAAACATTTTAAAAGTTTTATATAAATAATATTTATTTTTTTTCTATTTCAATTATTCTTCTTTCTCTAAGAAATAAGAAAAAAGGAGCAGAGAAAGCAAATGCTATTAAAAAAGTTCCAATGTAAACAACCCACATATTTTTTATATTCAATTTTTTAGATTCATTTACTATCCAAATAAAAACTGCAGTGGCTCCCACCAATAAATCTCTAGAAATAGATTGAGCTGCTGGATTAGCATTTGCTAGTAAAATAAAATTTTTAATATCAAAACTATTTCCATATTCAATAGCAAAATCAAAATTTGCCATCATGGGAAGGATTCCGCCAAGGATAGATAGAAAAAGGTAAAGATACGATAGTTTTTGTCGATTATCTTTTAGTATGTTTAATGAATCCATTTGTAAATGATATATACCCTAATAATAGTATTTATAAACTTATGATTGAAGAAGAAAATAATAAAGTTCAGGATTTTAAATTTATAAAAGGGAATTTAAAATTTGCTGTTATTGGACATGTCGAGTGGATAAATTTTATTGAAGTAGATCACTTACCTAAACCAGGTTTAATCTCTCATTCTAAAAAATCTTTAGAATATCCTGCAGGGGGAGGATCAGTAATAGCTAAAAGACTACGGGAATTAACTAATAGTGAAGTCCATTTCTTTACGGCTTTAGGGAATGATTTTTATGGGAAGCAATGTTTAAATATTCTTGAAAATATGGGTATTAAATTACATGTAGCATGGCGAGATAAACCAACAAGAAAAGGTTTCAGTGTAATTGACTCTGATGGTGAAAGATCTATCACTATTATCGGAGATAGATTGTCTCCTAATCATAAGGATAATTTAGACTGGGCTACCCTTAATGATATGGATGGAGTTTTTATTACGGCAGGCGATAAAGAATTATTTAAAAAATCGAGAGTAGCTAAAACATTATGTACCACTCCCAGAGTAGGATTAAATATAATTAATGAATCAGAAGTATTTATCGATGGATTAATTGGAAGTAATCTTGATCCCGGAGAAGTTTTTTCTTCAAATCAGTTAAAATTAAATCCAAAATATGTTTTTAAAACAGAAGGCGAGAATGGTGGGATAGTATTCCCAGGAGGAAGATATAAAGCTATTAAAAATAATAAAAATAAGATTGATTCATATGGATGCGGCGATTCTTTCGCAGCAGGAATCCTTTATGGATTTTCCTCCAACTGGAATATAGAAGAAAGTTTAAATCTTGCTAAAATATTGGGTAGAAACTGTAGTGAACATTTTGGACCATATAAAAGTATTAATAACTATAGTTAGATAAATTCTTTATGAGCAATTTGTTAAATAAAAAAAGAAGTTATCTTGTTGATTCAATTATGATTTTCTTCTTGTTAATCTCTTTTTTGATTTTTGAATCTCTAATAACTTTATCTGGGATTTTTACCTATGGGATTTTTAAAAAGGAAATATTAACTACTAAAAGTAATTTAGGATTTGATTTTAAAATTAGAATTAGATGAATATATATTTAATTGTTTTTGCTTTTTCTTTAGTTCTTATTTTAATAATTAATAAATTTAAAAATATAAAGAAAAATAAGAACAATAAGTTATCTAAATTTAAAAAGAAACTTCTCAGTAAAGAGTCAAATATTGAAAAAATTTTTTCAAGAGATGATGAAAAAACATTCTCAGATCCAAATATTAATATTAATATTGGACTTTATGAAAATGAAGATAATATAAAAAGAAAATCTAATATACATAGGGCAAGACTCTCAAAATTTAAGAAGTCAAAATTAAATGGAGAGACTATATTTATAGATCCAGATCAAAAAATATACAAATATATAAACGGGAAGAAAAAATATATTTAATATAAACTACTTAATTACATTCAAGACTATCTCTGGTAGAAACTCCTGTAGTTGGATTAACTCCTTCAGCTATTTTGCAAAGATTTCTCTGAT
Organism: Prochlorococcus sp. AG-679-K21; assembly: GCA_003208885.1. Lineage (GTDB taxonomy): Bacteria > Cyanobacteriota > Cyanobacteriia > PCC-6307 > Cyanobiaceae > Prochlorococcus_A. The sequence continues at coordinate 26,916 of QCUP01000010.1, forward strand.
CTTCACTATCCAGAATTGCGTAGGAAAAATCTGCTCCTTCTATTTGAGCACCAGCAAAGCTACTCCCAGAAGCTATCATATTAATCAAAATTGAATTCCTTAAATCTGTTTTTTGAAAATTCACTCTATCTGCGAGGGTATCAGTTAGATCTATTCCATTGAGATTAGAACCTTTTAAGTCAGATAAAGTTAATGTTGTTCCATGAAGATCAACTTCGCTAAAGTCAGCATCTCTTGCCACTGCTCCAGCTATTGAGGATAAATGAAGATCCTCTCCATGAAAATCAAAACCAGTAATATTAGATCTTACATAACTAGGGACTTCATCTCCCTCTCCCTTAACAGCAACATTTGCACCTGCAAAAACAGGAGAGGTAAAAATCAAAAATGAAAAAGTAATACATAAAAAGTATTTCAAAAAGCTAAGTCGATTCATATTGAGATTTTTACACTGCTTTTATCTTATCTCAATAAGATAATGATTTAAATTGTTTTTAAAATTTGAATAAAGTTTTTAAAGTTATTTAACACTATAAATTTTATATTTAGGTTGTAAATTTGTTATGCAATCGTGGAGTTTTTTATTATCTTTACTATTGGTAACTTTGAATTCAGATTCAACACTTCCTGACTTATCTCTTATAGCTTGGTTTAAAACAACAGAACCATTTTTATCAGAAACAGATCTATGAAAGGTTCCTCTAGGGATTTTTAAGATTAATCCACATGATTCTAATCTTACTTTGTAGAAAGGATATTCCCAGTTAAAGTTTACGAGATAAAAAGTTCTTCCTCCTGAAATAGCTAAAAGGTTATCCTCTTGATTGTGATGAATATAAAACTGCCAATTACCTAATTCTTTATCATTAGGGGGACTTACAGCTGGGCCTTTATGAATTACTAAGTCTCTAAAATTTGAGTTATTAATACTAATATCGAAGAATCTGACATCTTCCGTATCACGAAATTTTTCGTAACTTTTCAATTCAAACATTTCAGATTTGTTTGGCTTGACAAGTTCAAGTTTTAAAGTTGAGTTCAATTTATTTGAAATATTAATTAAATGAAAACAAATAAATTCTTAAAATAACGTATCAGTCAACACAAAATAAGGAACACTTCTAATAGATACATAATTAAGATTATTTTTTAAAAAATTTATAACATAATTTTAAAGATTAAAAGGATTAATTAATTACAAATTTCTAAAGGCTTTATTTCCCATGTCAAATTATTCTTAAGGTTTGTTTTGCCTTTGAAGTTTCCAGTTATCACTGCCGTTAGGTTGGATTTCGAAGAAGATACTAATGTTAAATACCTTTCATCTATTAATCCTTTACCGCTTGGATCAAAACCTCTCCATCCTGCTCCTGGTATATATAATTCAGCCCATGCATGTAATTCAAATTCTTTTGGTAAAGGATCTTCAAAATGATAACCACTAACAAATCTGCTTGGAATTCCAACTGATCTGCATGACTCAACCATTAACATTGCTAAGTCTCTACATGACCCAACCCTTTCTCTAAGAGTTCTGCTTGCTGGCCATGCTGGGCCAGTATGTCTTTTCGTATACTTAACTCGATCTTGAATAATTTCTATAAGTTGAAATGTGAAAGATAAGGCATTATTGCTACTTCCTGCTAAAGACTCTTGCGCTAATTCAACAGCAGAAGGATCATGCTGACCATTGGGCATCCATCCTTCCAAGGCGCCCTGAAGATCTCTATTAATGATACTTCTACAAAAGGGTAATGTAAGGTCCCTTTCTTTGACACCATCAAGAATGCAAGGATGTTTAAGTGTCTCGACTTCGCTTATTGCTTTAATAGATAAATAATTGGTATAACCCTCAAAGGTAATTCTATTAATCTCTTCACCACTGGCTGCAAGCAACGGATAAACAATTTTAGGATTTGGAGAAATATTTAAATTAAAGTTTATTAGCCTTTGGTATCCATGTGATCTTGGCTTTATACATAATCGATGTTCCCCCAATTGAACTGATTCTTCATAAGAATATTCAAGGTTATGGATATATTTAATTTTCATTGATTAAATTCTTTATTTATAAAATATTTATCTTCTATGAGATTATGCAGTTTGTTTAAATCAATTTGTAAGGAATCAATAGCCTCATGTAGTCCATCATTTATTATATCTTCAATTCTGATATAACTCCACTTTGCTTTAAGTAAACCTCTCATACACTCAAGTTTTGATGGATTATTTGAACTTGGAGAGGTGTCAATAGTTTTTAGGGTATTACTTATCCCATCCAAACAATATCTAACAGATCTTGGGAAGTTATTATCTAGTAAGAGAAATCGTGCGACTGAATTCGGCTGGATAGAATTTTGTTCTGCTTTCCTGAACATCTGATAAGCACCTGCCGAACGCAAAAGAGCAATCCACTGCAACTCATCAAGGACTCCTCCAAGCTCATCTAAGCTTGGTAGTAATAAATAATATTTTACATCCAGGATTCTTGATGTCTTATCCGCTCTTTCTATTAATCTACCTAAAATACTAAATTGACATGCTAGATCTTTACTAAGAGTGGCGTCTGTAATGCCATAAAACAACTGACATCCTCTTCTTATTTCGCTTAATTGCTCCTGCCTTGGAAGGTCCCATATAGATTCACCTTCTTGTAAATTCCAATATAAGATATTTATTTGTTCCCACATTTCAGATGTCATTACATCCCTTATTTGCCTAGCATTTTCTCTAGCCAATTGAATACAAGAGATTATACTGTTTGAATTTATTCGGTCTCTAATTAAGAAATTAATAACGTCATCCTGTTTTTTTTCAGGAAATCTTGAATCAAATGTTTCTCTATCACTTGAAGCATCAATTAAAGGCAGCCACGGTTCAGCACTGCCTGGTGGACAATCTAAAGACATTGCTTCACTAACTTCCACGAAACGAGATATATTTTCCGCACGTTCTAAATAACGATTAATCCAATAAAGAGATTCAGCTACCCGACTTAAAAGCATTCTAATTTCCTACAACCCATGTATCTTTGCAACCTCCTCCTTGAGATGAATTGACTACTAATGAACCTTTTTTTAAAGCAACTCGAGTTAGACCTCCTGGACTTACCCATGAATCATTTCCTCTTAAAATGTAGGGTCTTAAATCAACGTGACATGGATAAAGTTCGCCATCACATAACGACGGAACTGTAGAAAGTTCTAGAGTAGGTTGAGCTATAAAATTTCTAGGATTATTTTTGATTTTATCAGAAAATTCATTTATCTCAGTTGTAGTTGATTGGGGACCAATTAACATTCCATAACCTCCAGCTTCAGAGACTGATTTGACAACAAGTTTTGAAAGGTTCTTTAAGACGTATTCTCTATCCTTTTCGTAATAACAAATATAAGTTTCAACATTTTTTATTATCGGTTCTTCATCAAGAAAATATTTGATCATTTTAGGAACAAAAGAATAAATCATTTTGTCATCTGCTATTCCTGTCCCGGGAACATTCGCAACAGCAACATGACCGACTTTCATGACATCTAGTAATCCACTAACTCCTAAATATGAATCTTTCCTAAAGTGTAATGGATCCAAAAAATCATCATCAATCCTTCTATAAATTACATCTACCCTTTTTAATCCAGAAGTAGTCTTTAAGTAAACATATTCATCATTACAAATTAAATCATGACCTTGTACTAATTGAATGCCCATTTCTTGAGCTAGATAACTATGTTCAAAATATGCACTATTAAAAATCCCAGGTGTTAATAAAACTATTTTTGGTGTATCAGTCCAAACAGCTAGTTCTTGTAGAGTCTTTAATAAAAATGATGGGTATTCATCAATAGGTTTAACTATCCTGCCCGAGAAAAGATTAGGGAAGATATTCTTCATCACTAATCTATTCTCCAGAAAATAAGCCACGCCAGAAGGACATCTTAAGTTGTCTTCTAAAACATGCCAAGTACCTTCTCCATCTCTTATTAAATCAAGTCCTGATATTTGACACCATTTATTTAATGGAGGCTTAAAACCCAACATTTGAGGCCTCCATCCATCTGAACTCTCAATTAATTCCCTTGGAATTATTCCATCATTTATTATATTTTGAGAATTATATATATCGTCTAAGAAAAGATCTATTGCTTCAAGTCTCTGCTTTAATCCTACTTCTAAGGTTAACCAATCCTTCTTACTTATTATTCTCGGTAAAGGATCAAAAGGTAATATTCTTTCTGTACCTTTTAAGCCTGTGTCGTTTAATCTAAAGGTTGCTCCATGTCTTAGTAATAACTTCTTGGCCGCCGAATGATTTCTGTTTAGTTCACTTAAACCCATTTTATCTAGGGAAGATAACAAGGGG
>QCUP01000011.1 GCA_003208885.1 Prochlorococcus sp. AG-679-K21
TTTGTTTTATTTATGATAATAGTAACTGGTAATTCTGAAGAATTAACACTCTCAATTTCACTGGCAAAACTATTTAAATTATTTTTAGATAGTTTTAGAAAATTAGGGGTGTATTCTATTCCGCTTGCACCATTATCTTTTGCATAGCAAACCAATTCATAAATAAAATCAACTGGTAAATCAGCAAATGGATAAGAAATGAGAGTATTTATATTTAATTTATGATTATTTAATGCATCTTTTATATGACTTAAAAAGTTAAGAGATGTAGAAACACTTCTAATATTATATTTTTGAATTAGATCGCAGTTCGCATTTAATTCTTCCAAAGATAAATAAGGATTAATTATTATTGCATGTATCTTTTCATTTAATTCATAATCGATATTAAACATTTTTAGAATTATTTAGACTGGATTAATCCATAACCACCATGATTTCTTTTATATATAACTTGTAGTTCATTATTTATTTTATTTCTAAATACATAAAAATCATGATCAATAAAATCCAATTGTTTTCTAGCCTCTTCCAAAGAGATAGGAATCATTTCAAAATATTTATTTTTAATAGATGGTTCAGGTAATCTTGCCTCTCTTCCCTGTTTAAATATATTTTTATCTATAAAATCTAATTCTTCAGTAGAATTTGAATAAGAACTTTTATTTTTTACAAGATTATTATGTAATTTTTTATTATGCCTCTCTTTATATTTCCTTAGTTTTCTACAAAGTTTATTTGAAACTAAATCAATACTTGAATATAGATTCTCTGTTTTTTCTTCCGCTCTGATAATAGTGCCATTAGCAAAAATTGTTACTTCAGCTGTTTGGAATGAAACTCTTGGATTCTTTTCGATTGAAAGGTGTATATCTACTTCTTTAACGATATCCTTATAGTGATGCGTTGCTTTTTCTATTTTTGCCTCAGTATATTCTTTTAATGCCCCTGTAAGTTCGAGATTCTTTCCATGGATTAAAATTTTCATAATAAATCTAAAAATATTTTCATACTTTCTAAATCTACATAACTATGATTAATAGAACATCAATAATTAAACAACCTGATAAAATTTCATTTTTTAATGATGTATATAAATTACAAAAAAAATATCAAGACTTATTAATATCAGGTAAATCAAATATGGATTTTATTTGGTTAGGGGAGCATAAACTTTGTTATACAGTAGGAAGAGGTTCGAATATGAGTAATTTACTTTTCTCAGCAGATGAACAAGAAGTATTTAAAATTGATAGAGGTGGTGAGGTTACGTGCCATATGCCGGGACAGTTAGTCACCTATTTAGTTTTAGATCTGAGTAATTTTAATAAAGATTTAAATTGGTATTTAAGGAAAATTGAAAAAATAATCATTAAAACTCTTAGGAGTTTTAATATTAATTGCTCTACTAAAGATGGATTTACAGGTGTCTGGATAGGAGAAAGGAAAATCGCTTCGATCGGGATTGGATGCAAAAGGTGGGTAACAATCCATGGTTTCTCAATAAACGTTAATTGTAAATTAGAAAATTTTAATAAGATTGTTCCTTGCGGTATCGAGGGCTGTCAAATGACAAATATGTCTGATTACAATAAAAATTTAAATATCAAAGAAGTTAAGAAAATTGTTAAAAAATTTATTCATGAAGAGTTTAGTTTTAATTTTGTATCAGAATAGAAAATTAAAAGATTTGGAAAGTTCATTAAAAATGAAAGATTTAGCATATTGGCCCGCAGCAAAATTTCTTACAAAAAATGAAAAATTTACTAGTGAAAGACAAGAGATAAACAATCTTGATCATGTTGATCAAATATGGGAATATTTAAAATTTAAATGCGGAAATACTATTGCTATAAATGATTTGAGAGGAAAAAATCAAGAAAAAATCACCTATTCTGAGTTAGCTGATTTAATCACTAAAGTCTCAAAATCTTTTAAGAATTATGGATTAGTTAAGGGTGATGTTGTCACAATAATATCTGAAAACTCACCAAGATGGTTAATAGCTGATCAAGGATTGATGCGATTAGGTGCTATTAATGCTGTAAGAGGCATTAATTCACCTTCAGTAGAATTAGAGTACATAATTGATCACTCTAATTCTGTTGGTCTAATTGTTCAATCTAAGGAAGTTTGGTTAAAAATAAATAAAAAAAATGAATTAAAGAAAAGATTCAAATTTATAATTAATCTAGAAGATGAACAATTTGAAGATTTAATAAATTGGCCTGAATTTATTAAAACAGGAGAAAAAGATTTTTTAAAAAATAATAGTTTAGAAAGAGATAATCATCAGATTAAAGATATTGCCAGCATTCTCTATACATCAGGGACAACAGGCAAACCAAAAGGTGTTCCCCTAACACATGCAAACTTTTTACATCAAATTATAAATTTGGCCTACATTGCTGATCCAGAACCCGGAACTTCTGTCTTAAGTGTGTTACCTATCTGGCATTCGTATGAAAGAAGTGCAGAATATTTCTTTTTTTCATGCGGGTGTACTCAATATTACACAAATCCAAAATTTCTGAAGGACGATATTAAAAAAGTTAAGCCAGTTGTTATGGCTACTGTTCCTAGGCTATGGGAGGCAATTCATGATGGCTTTTTCTTGGCTTTAAAAAAAATGCCTCCTACAAAACAGAAAATTATAAAGATTTTGATAAAGAATAGTTCTATTTTTAAAAGAAATCTTAGAAAGATCAGGAATTTAGAAATTATTCAAGTAAGTTCCTTAATAAAAATATCTTTGACAATATCCCTAATAGGAAGGTTTTTTATACATAAGCTAACTTCTACTTTTTTATGGCCAAGTGTTTTAAAACAATTATGTGGAGAAAAACTTAAATTTCCAATCAATGGTGGGGGTGCTTTACCTGAGCATGTAGATTTGTTTTTTGAATCTTTAGGTATAGATGTTCTCGTTGGTTACGGATTAACAGAAACCAGTCCAGTATTAACTTGTAGAAGAAGAGAACTTAATGTAAGGGGATCTTCTGGACAGCCACTGAAACATACTGAAATTAAAATAATGAATGAAGAAAAAGATAAGATTTTGAAATTTAGAGAGATAGGGAAGATTCTTGTTAAAGGACCTCAAGTTATGAAAGGTTATTTAAATAATATTTCAGCTACTAAAGATGTTTTATCAAATGATGGCTGGTTTGATACTGGAGATTTAGGTTTTCTTATTCCAAATGGATCTTTGGTTATAACAGGGAGAGCTAAGGATACGATAGTTCTTTCTAGTGGTGAGAATATAGAGCCAAATCCCCTAGAAACAGAAATTCTTAGTTCTGAATTTATTTCTCAAGTTCAATTAGTTGGTCAAGATAAAAAATGTTTAACAGCACTTGTAGCTCCAAACATAGAATTAGTAGAAAATAAATTCTTTGAAAATGACATTACCAAATTAAATTCGAATAAAAAGATTGGTTTATTTTTTAAGTCGCAGATAAATAATTTGCTAAAAAATAGATTAGGAGCAAGATTTGAGGAACAGGTATTAGATTGCTATTTTGTGGAGGCTTTTACTTTAGAAAATAGTTTGTTGACTCAAACTCTTAAGCAGAAAAGAAGAGAAATAGTTGATTTATATTCATCACAAATAGAAGAAATGTATAAAAAATAAATTAAAAAAGAAAATTCTCTTCAAGATCTCTATATTAAAAGGGTAATTTAATTTTTTATGGAAACTAAAAACTCTATATCTATCAAACGTTCAATAGCAATAAAAGCTATTGTTACCCCTATTTGGAAAGAAGACGCTGAGAAGGAATTAAGTAATGCGATTTCAGCAGTTGACCAACAGTTATCACAACTTGAACAAGAAGGTCAACAAATAGTTAGTAATATAAGATCCCAGTCAGTTAATCCATTAGATCCTAGAGTTCAAGAGCAAGTTGGACAAGTTCAACAACAAGTTGGTGCAAAAAGGAACGAACTAGAAGAGCAAAAAAGAAATCTATTGCAACAACAAAGTCAAGTTCGTGATTTAAAAATGGATGAAATTGTTGATCAAGGACAGGTTGATAGTTTTTGTGATGTTTCTGTTGGAGATAATCTTATTAAGAAGATGCAAGTTTCAATAACAGTGAAAGATGGGATAATTCAATCGATCAATAATAACGAATAAATTTAAAGGTTTAAATTCCTTTTTGAATGTAAATCATAGTTTCTTTGGGGCTATTTTTTTGTAAAATATAAACATAACGATCTTTAGGAGTTTTGTAAGTTCTTAAAGCTAGTAAAACTTAAAAAAATCTATCTGATGTCTCACGAAATATTTATGCCAGCTCTTAGTTCTACTATGACTGAAGGCAAAATTGTTGAATGGTTAAAAAATCCTGGAGATAAAGTTGAAAGAGGAGAATCTGTTTTAGTTGTTGAATCAGATAAAGCTGATATGGATGTTGAATCTTTTCAAGATGGATATCTTGCGGTAGTACTAATGCCTGCTGGGAGCACTGCTCCAGTAGGTGAAACCATCGGACTTATTGTAGAGAATCAGGATGAGATAGCTTCTATACAAGAACAAAATAAGGGTAAACAGATTGAAGTATCCAGTGCTGCCCAACTTGAATTGCCAAATAAAAAATCTGAAATAAAAGAAGAGGAGAAAAAAGATTTCTCTCAAATTAATGCGCAGGAAGTCGAGATTAAAAGGGAAAAAGTGATAACTACCTCTAATGAGATTCAATTTAATGCCTCTACTAGTAATAATTCTTCAAGAGTAATAGCCTCTCCAAGGGCAAAAAAACTTGCTTCTACAATGGGAGTTGAATTGGCAAAAGTGCGTGGATCAGGACCTCATGGAAGGATTCAGGCTGATGATGTTATGAAGGCAAATGGCCAACCTGTTTCTATTCCATGGATAGGAGAGGGGAGTTCTCCAGCTAGTATTGGTATTAGCCATATTCAAGCTGAAAGTAAGTCAGAGTCCTTAGGGAATAGTTTTGGTAAACCTGGAGAAACTGTTCAATTTAATACTCTTCAAAAAGCTGTCAATAAGAATATGGAATCCAGTTTAAATGTTCCATGTTTTAGAGTTGGTTATTCAATTAATACTGATAAATTGGATAATTTTTATAAGAAAGTAAAGCAAAATGGAGTTACTATGACTGCGTTATTAGTTAAGGCAGTTGCAAAGACACTTAAAAAACATCCCCAAGTTAATTCAAGCTTTTCAGAAAACGGAATTTCTTATCCAGAAAATATAAATATTGCTGTTGCTGTTGCTATGGAAGATGGCGGATTGATAACTCCAGTATTAAAAGAACCGTGTAATACTGATTTATTTGAACTATCTAGAGAGTGGAAAGACCTTGTGAAAAGATCTAGAGCCAAACAATTAGAACCTGATGAATACTCAACAGGAACATTTACGTTGTCTAATTTAGGAATGTTTGGTGTTGATAGATTTGATGCAATACTTCCACCAGGTACGGGTGCAATTTTAGCCATAGCATCATCGAAGCCAACAGTTGTTGCTAATAATGATGGTTCAATTTCTGTTAAAAAAATAATGCAAGTAAATTTAACCGCTGATCATAGAGTAATTTATGGTGCTGATGGTGCTTCATTCTTAAAAGACTTGTGCTCTCTAATTGAAAACGAGCCAGAGAAACTTGTTTCCTAATATTAATTGAATTTTAAAATTCATAATAAAGAAATAGATCATAGGCTTGAAGCTTATGATTATTCTCTTGATCAATCATTAATAGCAAGTAAACCTTCTAAAGTAAGGCATGAATCTAAATTAATGATAGTTAGAAATAGTGAATTAAAAGAAGATTATTCAACTAATAAATATACTAAGGATCTCTTGGCTGAACTTAGAGAGGGCGATCTGGTAGTCATAAATGATACAAAGGTGATGAAAGCAAGGTTAAAAGTTGAATTAGAAAATGGGAAATTAGTCGAATTATTAGTGTTGGAGAAATCAGATGAATTTACTTGGCTATGTTTAGCAAAGCCTGCGAAAAAGTTAAAAATAAATAAACAATTAAATTTAAAGTCACCCTTTGCAAAAGATATAAAGTTGAAAATTTCTGGGATTGATGAAGAAACTGGAGGAAGATTTATCAAGTTTCCAGAAAATATAAATGACCTAATTTCAATGAATAAACTCCTTGATATTTATGGAGAAATCCCACTCCCCCCATATATAAAAAGTACCGAAGAAGAATCTTTTCATGAAAATAGTTATCAAACTGAGTATGCATGTAATCCTGGAGCAGTTGCAGCACCCACGGCAGGATTACATTTAAGTAAAAGTCTTATCTCAAATTTAAAAAAAAAAGGAATATTGGTCATGCCCATAACTTTGCATGTAGGATATGGAACCTTTAAGCCAATTGATCAAGAAGATTTATCTAATTTAAAACTTCATAAAGAGTGGGTCAGTGTTAGTAAGAAAGTAGTAGAAGAAATTAAAAGAATAAAAAGGACAGACAGAAGAGTAATAGCTATTGGAACTACTAGCGTAAGAGCTCTTGAAAGTTCCTATTCACATGAAATGGAAGACTTCATTCCTATAGCTAAGTATGTTGATTTAGTAATTAAGCCAGGCTATAAATTTAAGGCAGTTGATGGATTATTAACCAATTTTCATCTTCCTAAAAGTTCATTACTACTCCTAGTTAGCGCAATGATTGGTAGAGAAAGATTATTGGATCTATATAAAAAAGCCACAAAAGAAAAATTTAGATTTTTCTCTTATGGCGATGCTATGTTTATTTCACCAGATTCATTTCTGGAGAAATAATTTTTTAAGCTTTAACTGGCTCCTCAATTATCCCACTTGGGACTTCAGTAAACATTATTGATGATAAATATCTTTCCGCTAAATCAGGAAGAACAACAACAATAGTCTTGCCTGCATATTCTTCTTGTTCAGCTAATTTAACAGCAGCAGCAGCAGCAGCTCCACAAGATATGCCAACGAGCAAGCCTTCCTCTTTAGCCAATCTTAAAGCCATCTCTATAGATTCATCGTTTGTAACCTGTTCAACTTTGTCAACAATTGACAAATCAAGATTTTTAGGGATAAACCCTGCTCCAATTCCTTGGATTTTATGTGGTCCTGATTTCACTTCCTCTCCATTAAGTGTCTGAGTAATAACAGGACTATGAGATGGTTCAACTGCTACAGAAGTAATATTCTTACCCTTTTCTTGTTTAATGTATCTTGAGACTCCTGTTATTGTTCCACCTGTTCCAACTCCTGCAACTAAAACATCAATTGCACCATCGGAATCATCCCAAATTTCAGGCCCGGTTGTTTTGAAATGAATTTCTGGGTTTGCTGGATTATCAAACTGACCTGGCATGAAATATTGAGAGGGATTACTTTCTGCAATCTCTTTAGCTTTAGCAATTGCTCCTGGCATACCTTTTGAAGCCTCTGTTAAAACAATTTCCGCCCCTAATACTGCCATCACTCTTCTCCTTTCTATTGACATTGATTCTGGCATCGTAAGGATTAATTTATAACCTCTTGCTGAAGCAGTAAAAGCTAGGGCAATTCCAGTATTTCCAGATGTAGGCTCAACAATTGTTTTGTCTTTTGTTAGTTTCCCACTTTTCTCAGCGTCCCAGATCATGTTTGCACCAATTCTGCATTTTACGCTATAGGCAGGATTCCTCCCTTCAATTTTTGCTAATACAGTAGCTTTAGCGTTTTTAGTAACTGATTTTAATTTTACTAATGGAGTGTTTCCAATAGCAAAACTGTTGTCCTCATAAATTTTTGCCATTTATATGTTGAGAAAATATATACTAATACTAACTATTATTTAATAAAAAGAGTACATAGGTTTTTATACGGTAAATACTAGGAATTTAAAAATTATTTAATGCTTCAGAAAAGGTTCTCCATATGTGATCTTTATCTTCTAGTCCGACGGATACTCTAATAAGGTGCGAAGGAATGCCAAAACTTTCAGCCCAATCTAATTCGTCATAATGAGCTAATAAAACATAAGGACATACAAGGGTAAATTTTGTACCTAAACTAGGTCCTTTTGATATTTGAAGATAATCATAAAAATTTTTTGCTTTCTCTAGGCCTCCTTTTAATTCAAACGATAATAAGCAACCATATCCTCCATCAGAAGTAAGTATGGAATTAAAGTTAGGACAATCTTCGGGATGGAAAATATTTTTGATCTCTTTATGGGTTTCTAATCTTTTTTTTAATTCCAAACATGCTTTATTTTGCTCAAAAACTCTTTGTTTTACATCTCTACTAACTTTTTCTAGAGAAACTATATCGCTATCTGAAAGCTTTGGAAGGTTTATTTCATTTAAAGTATTTCTAAACTGATCAATCCATCTGCTTTTTGGATTTAGTATTAGTGAGCCAGCAAGAATATCACCGCTACCGGAAAAGATTTTTGTAAGTGAAGTGAAAACTATATCTGCATGCTCAAGAGAATTTATATTTATATTTGAACCAATAGTATCGTCAACTATCAAAGGTATTTTTAATTTATTGGCTATTTCTGAAATTTTTTTTATGTTCACACATTTGAGCATTGGGTTACTTGGTAATTCAATAATCAAGGCTGCTGGATTTATTTTTATTATTTCTAATTCAATATCCTTGCAATTTTCTTCTGTTACTAACTTTGCTCCATGAAAGATATGCATTGGTAATTTAAGTACATCTACATATGGGAAACCAATTTGAAGTGTAGGTCTATCTGGAAACAATTTATATATTATTTCTAATGATGTGTATAGTGCTGACATGCCAGATGAAGTTAAGTGGACATCATTGGAACTTGATTTTGTAAACGTGGAAATTCTATCTTTTATTCTTTGATAACTTTCATTGGCTAAAGATTTTGAAGGGCAATTCTCAATGCCTAATTCAATAGCAGCCGCTCTTGAAGATAATCCGAGACCTGTATGTTGCCAAAAAGATTTTGCATATATGCTCGCTGATTCTCTAGTAATTAAAAAAAATAAATTATTTCTTCTTTCGATATATGAAGATCCTTTAGATGTATTTTTATCACAATATTTTTTTGCTTTTAAAGCTATTCTTTCATCGGGATATGGCCAGATACTCTGATTATTGAATTGACTTTCTTTTTTTATCTTTTCACATAATCTTTTTACTAAAGGATTGAGCCCAAAACGAGGATAGATTGACCTTAATACCTCTATGCATTTTGGATCTTTTTCCTCATACTTAATTACATCATTCCAAGTTGGTAATGCTACAGAAACAGCATGTTTACTATCAGGAATCGAAAATCCCAACTCTAAATTTCTCCATATCGGATTTTTTAGTAAATCTCTCAATTTTAAAATTTATTTAAGGCAAATAAGATATCTGAGACTAAATCATTTGTATCTTCACAACCAACCGACAATCGGACAAGAGAATCGTCAATACCTAGGAGATTTTTTGTTTTATCATCAACAGATGCATGAGTCATTGTTGCGGGGTGGCAAATTAAACTTTCAACTCCACCAAGACTCTCTGCTAATGAGAAATATTTGAGAGATTTACAAAATTTAAAAGTGTCTGCTTTATCTAAGTTCAATTTAAGAGTGATTATTGAACCACCAGATTTCATTTGTGATTTTGCTAAATTAAATTGTGGATGTTTTTTATTAAAGGGATAAAGAGCTTTACTTATGATCCTATGGTTTTCAAATTCCTTAGAAATTATCTCTGCACTTTTTGTTTGTTGTTCGATTCTAAGAGGGAGAGTTTTTACTCCTCTTGTAATTAGCCATGAATCAAAGGGCGAGGGTTGAAGTCCTAAAGCTTTTTGTGAAAAAAGCATCTTACTATTCCATTCCTCATCATGAGTTAGAACCGCTCCACCAAGTGCATCACAATGACCATTTATAAATTTTGTTGTACTTATTAGAGATAGTGTTGCTCCAAGTTCTAAAGGTTTTTGAATGAGAGCTGTACTAAATGTATTATCTAGAACCACAGGTATTTTGTGTTTATTTGCTTCGTCACAGATCGATTTAATATCAAGTATTTTCAAAAGCGGATTTGTTGGACTTTCGAGCCATATTAAAGTTGGCTGGAAGTCTTTAATTTTTTTGATACTTTCTTTATCAGTAAAGTCTGTATATAGTGCTTCTAAACCAAATTTTTTGAAAATTTTATCAAACATTCTTACCGTACAACCATATAGATTTGACTCGCAAAGTATCTTGTCGCCTGATTTTAATGTCGATGTAATTGCAGTTACTGCACTTATGCCAGATCCAAAAACTGTACAGTATTTAGAATCTTCGATTGATTTCAGTACATTTTCTAGAATTTTAAAATTTGGATTACCTGACCTGGTGTAATCGAAATTTTGTTTATTTCCATAATTGAAAGTAGATGTTGAGAAAATTGGAGGCATAACACAACCTGTCTCTTCGGAAAATGTTTCTCCATGGTGAATAGATAAGGTTTTAACGCCTGGCTTTTTAATATTATTTTCCTTATTTCCCATTGTTTTCAAAATAAGAATTTAATAAAATCTCTCTTTTTATCGAGGAGAGATTTAATAATCCAAAGAAAAGTTTTTTTAAACTTTTCTTGAATAATATTCAACAACTAGTAGCTCGTTTATTTCAAGAGCAACCCATTCTCTATCACACTTGCCATTTATTTTACCTGTCAATTTAGGTTTATCTAACTCTATATGCGGAGGGACATTTGCTAAACCAGGGAATTCAATATTTCCTTCAACAAGTTTTTTACTTGCTTTGTTTTCCTTAATGCTAATTACATCTCCTGATTTACATTGGTAACCAGCAATATCAAGAACTTTGCCATTAACAGTCACATGCCCATGATTTACTAATTGTCTTGAGCCGGGGATTGTCCCACCAAAACCTAATCTAAAACAAACATTATCTAATCTGTTTTCTAAAAGTCTAAGGAGGTTGGTTCCTGTAGAGCCTTCTTGAGCTCTAGCTTTCTTAACGTAACGAACAAGTTGTCTTTCAGAAACTCCATAGTTGAATCTAAGTTTCTGCTTTTCTTCTAGACGAATTGCGTATTCTGATCGCTTGCGACGGGCTTGGCCGTGCTGACCTGGAGGATTAGACTTCTTTGAAGCTTTCCTAGTGAGACCTGGTAGTTCTCCCAAGCGACGCGTAACCCTTAATCTTGGGCCGCGGTATCTTGACATAAGTTTTAATTAATTGAGATTTGCAATAAATTGGATAATTGATTAAATTCAACTAAACTAATTACTACTGAACTGTTATTTTACATCATTAAAGTGATTAAAAGCATCAACAAACTACTTAAATCTATACTTCTTTTGATTATTTCCTTCTATCAAAAGTGGTTTTCGCCCTTTTTTGGACCAAGATGCAGATTTATACCAAGTTGTAGTTCT
The DNA here is from genome assembly GCA_003208885.1 of Prochlorococcus sp. AG-679-K21. Classification (GTDB taxonomy): domain Bacteria; phylum Cyanobacteriota; class Cyanobacteriia; order PCC-6307; family Cyanobiaceae; genus Prochlorococcus_A. Next base: position 11,379 of record QCUP01000011.1, read on the forward strand.
TATGGGTACGAGGCTATTACTAGGCACGGTCCTTGGAGAGGTGGATGGTTGACCCTAAGAAGATTAAGTAAATGTCATCCGTTAACTCCATGCGGTTGTGATCCTGTTCCTGATTAAGTGAATGAAAATATTCATTTTTGTTAGGAAAGGTTGTTGCCTTTGCGAGACATTAAAAAATAAACTAACAAAAATAAATCTTAAAGAAATTGAACCTAACTTAGAAATCAATGAAATTGACATAGATAGGTTTGATTTATACCAAGATAAATATAAAAAATATGATAATGAAGTCCCTGTTGTCGCTATTAAAGAAAGTAAGTCTCTAAAAATTATTGAGTTACCTAGGATCTCTCCAAGATTGAAGGATGATCAACTAAGAAAATGGCTAGAAAAAAATATAAATATTGCTTTGAACAAGAATTGATTAGAAGATGAGATCAATAAAATTACATAAACTTCTATCTTTAGTAGAAATTGTTCCAACATCTGGGTTGATAAATCCAGAAATTACTAATATATCTTTTAATTCCAAAGAAGTTGAAAAAGGAACTTTGTTTTTGGGATTACCAGGATTAAATGTCGATGGAGGGAAATATTGGAGAGAGGCTATTGAAAATGGTGCAGAGGCGGCCATTATTAGTTTCAAAGCCAAAGAATTAAGTAAAACTATTGATCATAAAAGAGTTCTTGTTATCGACGAACCTTTAGGAGATCTTTATTGTGGTCAAATAGTATCTGAGTTTTGGAATAGACCTTCAAGTAAGCTTAAACTTATTGGTGTAACAGGTACAAATGGGAAAACAACAATAACTTTTTTATTAGAATATCTACTTAATAAACTAGGAAAAAAGACAGCTTTATTTGGAACATTAGTTAATAGGTGGCCAGGATATTCAGAGGTCTCATCACATACAACTGATTTTGCGGATAAACTTCAAAAGAAATTAAATGCTGCAGTTGAAGCTGACTCTGAGTTTGCAATATTAGAAGTAAGTTCCCACGCTATTGCTCAAAATAGGATATCAGGTTGTGAATTTAATGCGGCTATTTTTACAAATTTATCTCAAGATCATCTTGATTATCACTCCGATATGGAATCATATTTTCAGACAAAACGAAGATTATTTTTCCCTCCTTACTTATCAGAAAAAAATGGGACAGCTGTTTTAAATTGCGATGACCTTTGGATCTCAAAATTGCCAACTCCTCTAAAAAAAAGATCGTCTTTAGTTTCTACAAAAAAGATTAAGAGCGAATTTAAAAATGAAGAATTATTTTATGTAACAGATAAAAATTTTACTGGAAATGGATCCTCATGCATCTTTCATACCCCTGAGGAAAAAATAAACCTTTTTGTTCCATTAGTAGGAGAGTTTAATTTAATGAATGCAATTCAAGCGATAACAATTTTGTATAAACTTAATTTCTCTTTAAAAGATTTATCAAGATCAATAAAATCTTTTCCAGGTACTCCTGGTAGAATGGAGAAAATTGATATTGGTAATAATAACGTTTCGGCATTACTACCAACTGTAATTGTTGATTATGCTCATACACCTGATGGATTAAAGAAAGTTTTAAAATCAATTAAAAAACTTTGTGAAGGGAAACTCATAACTGTTTTTGGATGTGGCGGAGATCGAGATTGTAGTAAAAGGCCTTTAATGGGATCAATAGCTGAAGAGTTTTCAGATCACTTGTTCATAACATCAGATAATCCAAGATCAGAAGAACCTCAAAAGATAATAAATGATATTTTGATGGGTATAGAAAAAAGAGATCAAATAAAAATTGAAATTGATAGATTTAAAGCAATAAATGAATCTATTAAATTTGCCAATAAAGAAGATATTGTTTTAATCGCAGGTAAAGGACATGAAGACTATCAAATTCTCAATGATAAAGTGATTGATTTTGATGATAGAAAAATTGCTTACAAATTTTTAGAAGAAAAAAGTAAATCCAAATAAAGTTTATTAAGCAAAAATAGAGAGATATTTGCACAAATCACAAGAAAATTTTCTTAGAATTAAAAAAGTTTTATTTTTGAAAATGAAAGGTTTAGCCTTGGTTGTAGGCTCTGGTGGAATTGGTACCCAACTAGCTATAGATCTGATCAAAAGTGAAAAAGAATTAGATGTTGTTTTGTGTGGAAGAAAAAGTAAATTTAATTCTTTTTGGGAATTAGATATAGAGGATTCTCAATCACTTTTGCAGTTAAAAAGTAAAATTTCCAACCATTCTTCGAAATTAAGATTAGTAGTTAACGCTACTGGAAGACTTCATAGTGAAACTCTTAAGCCAGAAAAAAGATTACAACATCTTGATAAAAAAAATATGATGGAAAGTTTTTCAATAAATGCCTTTTCTCCTATTTTATTAGCTAAAGCTATTGAAGAATTTATACCAAAAGATAGTGATTTTAATTTTGCGAGTATAAGTGCAAGAGTTGGTAGCATTGAAGATAATCAAACTGGAGGTTGGTATTCATATAGAGCTGCAAAATCTGCGCAAAATCAGTTTTTTAAATCTTTAAGTATTGAGTGGGCTAGACGTTTTCCAAAAGCTACTATTACATTGCTTCATCCAGGGACAGTAGATACTGATTTATCTAGACCTTTTCATAAATTTGTTCCAGAACATAAATTATTTAGTACAGAAAAATCATCCCAATTCTTGATCAATATTATTAAAAATCAATCACCAGCATCTACTGGGAAATTTATTGCATGGGATAGCTCAGAAATTCCCTGGTAATTTTTTTATTTCTTTAGAAAGTAAATCAATCTCATCGTCTGTTGTCATCTGATGCACGCATGCTCTAAACCATTTTGGGTCTTCTAAAACTCTAATCCAAATTTTCTTTTCTCCAAGTTTCTTCACAAATTTGTCCTTATCTTTAATATTTTCGATATTAAAACTAACAATCCCATTTAAGTATTTTTTTTCTAAAACCAATTCAATTTCGTCAAATTGATTTAAATTATCCCAAAGTTTTTCACTTAATCGCTTGATATTTTTGCTTTTTTCTTTTTCAGGGCAGTCTTTATCCAAAAGATCTAAAGAATTTCGGAGACCTGCAAGTAAAGGAATACAAGAGGTAGCTACTTCAAACTTCCTTGCATCTTCATGAAAAAGATTATCTGACGGCTCATAAATTCCTTGTTCTTTTTTTAATGATTTCCAACCAATTATTGTTGGATCTGTTTCATGAATAAATCTATCTGAGACATAAATAGCTCCAAGTCCTTCAGGACCACATGCCCATTTATGAGAAGTTATGGAATATAAGTCAGAATAAAAAACTTCTTCTTCAATTTTTATATGACCAAAGGTTTGAGCACCATCAACAAGTAGATAAGAATTTTCTCGATTATTTTTTAATTCGATAGAAATTTGTTTTAAAGGAATTTTATATCCAAAGTTCCACAAAATATGAGAAATAATTAGGATCTTAGTCTTACTATTTATATTTTTTGAAATCTCAAAAATTATATTTTCGTCGTTTAGATTTCTAATTTTTTGAATTGGTAAAATTTTGAATATTAATTTATTTCTTCTGCAAAATTCTCTACTTGCAGCTACTACTCCAGGATGTTCACAGTCACTTATTAACAATTCTTCTCCCTCTTCTACTTTTATACCCCAAAAAGGTAAAATCATTCCAGAAGAGATATTCTCAGTTAAAGCTAAATTTTTTGAATTAACACCTAATTTTTGCGCAATAATTTTTTTTGTAGTCAATATTTCTTTATAAATAAAAGGCCACATATCATTTGTAAATGGTCCTAAATCTTGAATGATTTCCCAAGTTTTAACTATTGCTTCTAAGGAAGATTTTGGTAATGGTCCTTGACCTCCATAATTGAAGTAATATTTGTTTTTTAATGCGGGTATTTGATCTCTTAAATTAATTGTCATTCAAATTTTAAAATTAAATTTCTTGAGAAGGGCTAAATATTCCCTACTAAAGTAACTGTTCTAAATTCAATATCTTCAATAACTTTCCAAGGTTCATTACTTCTCTCGGCGAATTCTAAGTTTTTAAAACCTAAATCTTTAAAATCATTTAGGAATTCTGGCTCATACCATGCTCCACTAATACATCCTGTCCATAGATTATGATCATTTTGCAATTTTAAAGGAACTTTTTTACTTGAGACAATATCGCTAATGGCTATTCTTCCTTTATCTTTAAGGACTCTTTTTATATTTCTTAAAAGATTATTTCTAGATTCAGGATTTACTAAATTTAAAACACAATTACTTAAAATAATATCAACTGATTTGTCTGCGATTAATGGATTTAAATCTTTATCTAATTCATCTAGATTTTCAATTGACCCTCTAAGAAATTCTGTATTGATGAAACCTATCTTTTCTGAAAATTTTTTAGAAGCAGATCTTGATAATGTAAGCATATCAGTATTTTGATCAACCCCAATTACTTTCCCCTCTTCCCCAACAATTTGAGAACAAATAAAGGCATTTTTGCCGCTACCACTACCAAGATCTAAAACAATATCATTCTTCTTTACATATTTTGTTGGATCACCACATCCATAATCTCTTTCAATAACTTCTTCAGGAATTGCTTCAAGCAAAACAGGATTAAAACCAACAGGTGTGCAAAGACAATTCTCTTTTTCTAATGCAGCAGAACCATACCTTTCTTGAATAGCATCTTTATGATCAAGACCTTTCAAATTTTTATTTATCTCATCATTATTACAGCAATCGCTAGACATAAAATTAATTCTAATTCTTAATAAATATAGCCAAAAAAAAACCCCTAAGAAGGGGTTCTTTTCTTTGGAATTAAATTATTTAGTGTAGTTAGCACCCCTGTAATTTAATTCTGCCTTTTCATTACTTGAAGAAGCGTCATCCATTCTATTGGTGTATACGTTTCTTCTGTAGGTAAGTTCAACAGGTTGCTTACTAGCAACCTTTTTGTTTTGAACGTAATTTTTACCTCTGTAAGTTAAAGTAGTCATGTTTCGATGTGACAAAACGGCCATCCCCCGTTCCCTGGTATGACTCGAACTGCGCCTTCTATAGAAGGTGAACGAAATGTAGCTATTGCTACCTTTTTATTATAAACGTATTTTTGTGTTGCTGTCCAGATATTACGATTAGAAATAATTTTTTAATTTTTTTTTAATTATTATCTTAAGTAACTTTTGATGTGATTAATATCTAAAAGGGATTAGGTTTATATGTGATTTCTTATTTATTAATTAATTTAGATTTATGACAGGGTTTTTATATTTTTTGGGAAATACTTTGAGATGGCCCGCTTTAAAACCAAAAGAGTTTTTTTCTTTACATGCATACTTTACTATTATTTATTTGATAACTTTCACTTTAAGTAAAAATGAAGTTAACCAATCAAACTTAGTATTTACATTAGGAATTTTAGCTCCACTTTTAATAGCTATAGGTCAAGGTCTTCCTGTAAATTGCTTAGATTTTAAATCATCATTAACTAAGGAATTAAGCAAAGAGTAGTAAAAAAGATTTTTAAAAAAATATCTCACAAAACTTGGACTACTTCGCTGATTTCAGGAATCATTTCTTTTAACTTTCTTTCTATTCCCATTTTTAATGTCATGGTACTGCTTGGGCAGCTTCCACATGCTCCTTGAAGTCTTACTTTAACAATTGGCCCATCGATTTCTGCTATTTCTACATTACCTCCATCTGATATTAAAAAAGGTCTTAGTTCATCTAACACTGTTTCTACATTTTCATTTGTAAGTGGTAACGTTTCAGTACTCATAATTTTGAATTAACTTTATAATAAGCCTAGAAAGAAATGCGATTAATTGCAAAAAAAATAATTTTTCTGTTGTGACTTCTAAAAACATCTTGAATAAAAATAATAGTTATGATGCGATACTGGTAGGGGCAGGAATAATGAGCGGAACACTTGCGTTATTAATTACAGAGATTTTACCTGCAATAAAAATATTAATTATAGAAAAGTTAAATAAACCAGGTAGTGAAAGTACTGGTGCATTTAATAATGCAGGAACTGGTCATGCTGCAAATTGCGAATTAAATTACACCCCCTTAGACGAAAATGGAGATTTACAAATAGATAAAGCCCTTTCTATAAATCGTTCCTTTGAAAATTCAATGTCTTTATGGGCCTCATTATATGCAAATGGGAAGATAGATATTAAAAATTTTTTAAAATTTATTCCTCATATAAGCTTTGTCACAGGTACTGAAAATATTTCTTTTTTAAAAAAAAGATTTAAAGCAATGTCTGAATATCCAGAGTTTGCAGACATGGAATTTTCATCATCTTTTAATCAAATAAAATCATGGGCACCACTTATTACTAATAATAGAAATCCATTAGATAAAGTTGCAGCTACTCGAATAAAAAGAGGAACAGATATCAATTTTGAGGCTTTAACAAGAGAATATCTAGCTTATATTTCTAAGAATAAAAATGTTGAAATAAGTTATAATACAGAATTAATAGATTTAAAGAAAACAGATAAAAAACAATGGAAATTAGAAGTTCGTTCACTAGGCAGAATAGTTACCCTGAGCACTTCATATGTTTTCCTTGGAGCTGGTGGCAAAACAATAAACTTTTTGCAAAAATCAAAAATTCCAGAAGCTAAAATATATGGTGGTTTTCCTGTTAGTGGGAAATGGCTTATTTGTGAGGAAAAGTCTTTAACGGAAAAACATAATGCAAAAGTTTATGGAAAAGCAGATATAGGATCACCTCCAATGTCAGTGCCGCATTTAGATACAAGATGGATTGAAGGCAAAAAATTTCTTCTTTATGGTCCTTTTGCAGGTTTCACGACTAAATTCTTAAAAAAAGGCTCTTATTTTGATTTATTTAGTTCAATAAAAAAAAATAATTTATTTTCTATGCTTGATGTTGGGATTAAGAATAACGAATTAATTAATTATCTTTTTTCACAATCTCTTAAGAGCCATAATTCTAGAATTGAAAACTTGAGGAATATGATGCCATCAGCTGAGCCTTCGAATTGGTATTTAGAGAATGCTGGGCAAAGAGTTCAAATAATCAAAAAAACTAAAGATGGAGGTTCTTTGCAATTTGGTACGGAAATTGTTAACTCGGAAGATGGCTCACTTTCTGCTTTATTAGGTGCTTCGCCTGGAGCTAGTACAGCAGTTTCAATAATGATTGAGGTTTTAAAAAAATCTTGCCTTTTTAATACTGATAAATTTGATCTTGATAAGAAATTAATTAATCTTCTTTATGAATCTGAATTAAAAAATGAAAGTGATAATAATTTTTTAGAAATTATTAAAAAAAGAAATAATTCTATTTTAGGTTTCCATCCATAATCTTAATTAGCTATTATTAATTGAGAAGAAAATATAGGAATTGATCTAAAATTTATATGACTGATATATCTGTTTCAAAAATAAGAAATTTTTGCATAATAGCTCATATTGATCATGGTAAATCTACTCTTGCTGATAGATTGCTTCAAGATACTGGTACCGTTAAGCAAAGGGATATGCAAGATCAGTTTTTAGATAGTATGGATCTTGAGAGAGAAAGGGGCATAACAATCAAATTACAGGCTGCAAGAATGAAATATAAAGCAAATGACTCTCAAGAATATATTTTAAATTTAATTGATACACCAGGACATGTTGATTTTTCTTATGAAGTAAGTAGATCTTTGCAGGCTTGTGAAGGTGCATTATTAGTTGTTGATGCAAGCCAAGGTGTAGAAGCGCAAACTTTAGCCAATGTTTATCTTGCTATTGAAAATAATTTAGAAATAATTCCTGTCTTAAACAAAGTAGATTTGCCAGGTGCTGATGCTGAAAAAATAAAACAAGAAATTGAAGAGATCATTGGTTTAGACACCTCAAATGCAATAAATTGCTCTGCTAAAACTGGAGTGGGCATAGAAGATATATTAGAAGCAGTTGTCAGTAGAATTCCTCATCCTCAAGATGAAGTGAAATCTCATACTAAGGCGCTTATTTTTGACTCTTATTATGATCCTTATAGAGGTGTAATTGTTTACTTCAGAGTAATAGCTGGGTCTATCAATAAAAAGGATAAGATCTTGCTTATGGCAAGTAAGAAAAATTATGAATTAGATGAAATTGGAATAATGGCTCCTGATGAGAAGCAAGTTAATGAATTGCATGCAGGAGAAGTTGGTTATCTAGCTGCATCTATTAAGTCAGTCGCTGATGCAAGAGTGGGAGATACAATTACTCTATTTAATTCTCCTGCTAAAGATCCTTTACCTGGCTATAAAACAGCCAATCCTATGGTGTTTTGTGGATTGTTTCCAACTGATGCCGATCAATATCCAGACTTAAGAGAGTCTTTAGAAAAACTTCAATTATCTGATGCAGCGCTTAAGTACGAACCAGAGACAAGTAGCGCTATGGGATTTGGCTTTAGATGTGGATTTTTAGGACTTCTTCACATGGAAATTGTTCAGGAGAGATTGGAGAGGGAATATGATTTGGATTTAATAGTAACGGCGCCTTCAGTTATATATAAAGTTAATTTAAACGATGCGGAACAGATATTTATTGATAATCCTTCGACAATCCCAGATCCTCAATTAAGAGAATCAATAGAAGAACCCTATGTAAAAATGGAAATTTATTCTCCCAATGAATTTAACGGGACACTAATGGGTTTATGCCAAGAAAGACGAGGTATTTTTATTGATATGAAATATATCACAACAGATAGAGTAACTTTGATTTACGAAATACCATTAGCTGAAGTCGTTACTGACTTTTTTGATCAAATGAAAAGTAGAACACAAGGATATGCATCAATGGAATATCACTTGATTGGATATAGAAAAAATGATCTCGTTAGGTTGGATGTTCTTATTAATTCTGAAAGAGCTGATCCTTTAACTTCTATTGTTCATAAAGATAAAGCCTATGGGATTGGTAGGGGATTAGTAGAAAAATTAAAGGAGCTAATACCAAAACAACAGTTTAAAATACCAATTCAAGCTTCAATAGGTAGCCGTATTATTGCCAGCGAAAGTATAAGTGCATTAAGAAAGGATGTCCTTTCTAAATGCTATGGGGGAGATATTTCTAGAAAAAAGAAACTTTTGAAGAAGCAAGCTAAAGGGAAAAAGAGGATGAAGGCAATGGGTAAAGTTGATGTACCTCAAGAAGCTTTTATGGCAGTTCTGAAATTAAATCAGTAATTAATTTCAAATTAAATACTAAAAGCTATTTTATCTTTGAAACAAAAGCTATATTTTAGTTGATTCAAATAATCATAAAATTGTGAATTCAAGCTCATCAAATCAAGTTGCTCAGAACATTAGAAGGACTGGATTTTTAATTGTATTTTTATATCTTCTAATAGTATTAATTATGAAAGTATTAGAGGCTAATAACTTTTTTGGTTATTCTTTATCATCATTTAGTAATGATATTTTTGCACCTCCTTCTATAAAACATTTATGTGGTACGGATAGATTAGGAAGGGATGTTTGTTTAAGAACTTTACAAGGATCATCTATAGCTATTGAAGTTGTATTCCTTGCAATTTTCTTTGCTTTAATCTTAGGCCTTCCATTAGGGTTATTGAGTGGATATTTTGGAGGGATTCTTGATAAATGCTTATCACTTGTAATGGATACTATTTTTTCAATTCCTGTTATTTTGCTCTCAGTAGTAGTAGCTTTTGTACTTGGTAAAGGGATAATTAATGCCTCCATAGCCTTATGTATAGTTTATTCTCCTCAATATTTTAGATTAATCAGAAATCAAACAATGTTAATAAAGTCAGAGACATATGTTGAAGCTGCAAGAGTTTCGGGAGCTGATCTTAAAACTATAATTTTTAAATATATACTTCCAAATGTAATAACTCCTTTACCTATTCTACTTACTTTAAATGCTGCGGATGCTGTTTTGGTATTAGGAAGTTTGGGCTTTTTAGGCTTAGGAGTTCCTGCAAATGTTCCAGAATGGGGAAGTGATCTTAATCTTGCTCTTGCGGCTATACCTACTGGGATTTGGTGGACTGCTTTATTCCCTGGATTAGCAATGTTTTTTTTAGTCTTAGGTCTTTCTTTTATAGGGGAAGAATTAGAAAATATTTTTGAGAATTGAAAGTTAATTTTAATATTTTTTAGTTATTAACAACTTCATTAATTTCTCCATACTGATTTAGCTTTGGATATTTATTCCCAGACTTTCTATATATAGAAGCCAACTCAGGATAACTCCATTCAAATAATGTCTTTTCGTATTCTTCTGCACTTAAACCTTCTCCATGAAGTGGAAGTAAACTTTTACTTTCTCTTTGTCGAATAGCTTCAAAAAGTAAAATAGAAGCTGCTACTGAAACATTCAATGATTGGACCATTCCTGACATTGGAATGAAGATTGATTCATCAACTTTTGAAATTAGTTGATCACTTAACCCCCACTTTTCTGCTCCTAAAACAAAACAAGTTTTTTTTGAATAGTCAAAATTTCTGTAATCAGTTGATCTCTCAGTTAGTGTTGTTCCATATAATTTAAAACCTTTCATTTTTAGTTCAGATACTGCAGAAATTGTCGTCTCATGATTATTTAATTTGACCCATTTTTGACTACCTTGAGCTGTACTGTTAAAAGTTTTAACTTTATCTTTTTCACAAATAAAATTCGCTTCAAAAACTCCTGCCGCATCACATGTTCTTAATATCGCAGATAAATTGTGTGGCTTATTTACTGCCTCTACTAGAACCGTTAAGTTCTTCATTCTGCAATTTAAAACATTTTTTATTCGCTCAAATCTTCTTGGCAAAATTGACATTTTAAAAATGTAATAAGTTAATTTAATTATATTCGTTCCAAAAAAAATAATTCTAAAATATAAATTTTTTAAAGTTTTAAATGATTGATTTTATATTAATTCAAATTCAATCTATAGATTAATTAATCGGTTATTTAGTTTATAATATTTTAGTAATTTAGACGAGATTAAATGGCTTACATTGAATGGGATTACACAGTTATAACGAGTATGGTGGAAGCTCAGGGATGGACGTTACCAGAGCATGAATCAAAAGAATGGAAACAATTTAACGATGAGCTTGGAGAGAAGATGAGAGGAGTTGGAATTGTATTCGAAAAATATTGTAAATTCGCTCCAGATATTGGAGAAGGAGTTCATCTTTTAGACGATTAAAAATTTAAACCATTGATGTATCCCTTAATCAATGGTTATTAATTTATACATTAGGAAAATTTTGATTGAATTAGAGAAACAAATTATTAAGGCTTTATAAAGCTTCTTTTGAAAATCCATCAGTAACGTTCATAAAAATCTTTAAAAAGCTTTAAATTTTTAATTGTCCACAAAAAAGTTATTTAAATTTTATATTTAAGTAAAAGGCAAGATGCAAAATAAATTAATCTTCTTATACGATGGTGGTTGTCCATTATGTCTTAGAGAAACTAATTTCTTAAAAAGCAAAGACGAGTTAAATAAAATTGAATTTGTTGATATTAATAATGTTAATTATAATCCTATTCTTTTTAAGGACATCTCATATGCAGAAGCAATGTCAAATCTTCATGGGATTTTAGAAAATGGAAATATTATCAAAGGGCTAGACGTATTAGCATATTCATATGAATTAATAGGGTTAGGTTGGGTTTACTACCCTTTAAAAATTGAGTTACTTGCGCCGGTTTTGAGGCTATTTTACAAATATTGGGCAAAATACAGACTTAAAATTACTGGCAGATCGAATATTGAAAAACTCTGTACTTCTGAATGTAAGCAATAAAAATGGAAATTATTGATATAGATAGATTAATCGAGATGTGTTGGGAAGATAGAACTCCTTTTGAAGCGATTGAGTATCAATTCGGTTTAAAAGAAGAAGATGCTATAAAAATAATGAGAAATAATCTTAAGCCAAAATCATTTAAAGTTTGGAGAAAAAGAGTTTCTGGAAGAAAAACAAAACATATGGAACTTAAAGATTCAACTAGATTTAAATCTACTCATAAAAGAAAATTATAAATTTTGAAAATCTTACCAAGCAAAATATGTCCCGTTTGCAACAGGCCATTTAATTGGCGCAAAAAATGGAAAGATTGTTGGAAGGAAGTTAAATACTGTTCCAATAGATGTAGAAATAGGAAGTCATTAGTATGAATCAGATATCTATCATATTTCCAAATCAACTTTTTAGAGAAAGCTCACTCTTGAAGTTAAGTTGTGAAATTTTGATGATGGAAGATTCATTATTTTTTGGTAATGATAAATTTCAAAAGTCAATTAATCACAAAAATAAATTAATTTTCCATAAAGCTTCAATGCTTGCATATAAAAAATATCTGCAAAATTTAGGATTTAAACTTATTTATATTGAGAATAAAAATAATTTTTCCACCTTAGAGTATTTATCAAAATATTTGCAAGGAAAATATCAAAAGATAAATATTATAAATCCTCATGATTTTTTAATTATGAAGAGGATAAATAGATTTGTTGAAGCCAACAATTTTAAATTACAAGTTTTCCAATCCCCAATGTTTGTTTCTAATGAAGACTTACGAAATTCTTTTAAATCTAATCCCAAAAAACCCTTGATGGGTAGATTTTATGAGAATCAAAGAAGAAGTCAAAATATATTATTGAATCCTGATGGCTCACCTCAAGGAGGTAAATGGAGTTTTGATGAATTAAATAGAAAAAAATTACCAAAGAACATAAACATTCCTGAAATCCCAAAATTTCCAAAAAATCAGTTTGTAATTCAAGCTGAAAAGATAATTTCTAATTTACAGCTAGAGTTTATAGGTGAAAGTAATTATTTTATATATCCAACTACTTTCGAAGAAGCTGATAGTTGGCTTGATGATTTTTTTGAAAATAGATTTTCTTTATTTGGCGATTATGAAGATGCAATTAGTAAGGAAAAAGTCTTTTTATGGCATAGTTTACTTTCCCCTCTTTTAAATAGCGGTTTATTGACGGCAAAAGAAGTTATAGATAAGGCATTAACTTATGGTGAAAAAAATAAAGTTCCTATTAACTCTCTAGAAGGTTTTATTCGTCAAATAGTTGGATGGAGAGAATTTATTTGCTTAGTTTATGAAAAATATGGTACCCAAATGCGTACTACTAATTTTTGGAATTTTGATAATAAGCCTATGCCTGAGTGTTTCTATAAGGGGACCACAGGAATTGATCCAGTTGATATCGTCATAAATAATATTATTAAATACGGTTATTGCCATCATATTGAGAGGCTTATGATAATAGGTAACTTTATGCTTTTATGTCGTATACATCCTGATCATGTTTATAAATGGTTTATGGAAATGTTTATTGATTCTTATGATTGGGTAATGGTCCCTAATGTTTATGGAATGAGTCAGTTTAGCGATGGAGGGATCTTTTCAACAAAACCTTATATTTCTAGCTCAAATTATGTGAAAAAAATGTCTGATTATAAAAGTGGTCCTTGGTGTTCAATCTGGGATGGTTTGTTTTGGAAATTTATAAAAGATAATGAAACTTATTTTAGAAAACAATATAGACTTGCAATGTTAACGCGAAATTTAGATAAAATGAGTGACGAAAAGCTAAATGGTCATTTAAGAATAGCTGAGGAATTTATTAGTAATCTTTATTAAAATAAACACTAAATTTATAGTCAATTTTAAAACTTAAGAGAATCTAATGATATTAATAAATATTAAAAACACATGTTAGATTAATAGATAAATAGATCATTAATTAATCTAAAATAAATTCATCTAGGTGCAATTTTTACTCTTTTGTTTACTTTTTTAAAACTTAGATTGGAGCGTAAATTTGTATTTCAAATTAAGTGTTCTAAAAGAATTAATTCCTTTCGAAGCTAGAGAGGTTATTGATTTAAAAAGAATAAATTATGGCTCACTTTTAAACTCTTTAAATTTTGTTCTAATTACAAATGAAAAAAAATAAAAAAAACAAATTATTTTCAAGAGAAAAAGTCCATTCTCTTAACGTCTATATATTTTTGGGATTCAATTTAACCTTAGTTAGTGTTCTTGGTTTTATTTGGTTTAATACTTCAATTAATAGCTAAGAACAATATTCATAATTAATAGTATATTTAGCATATATTACTAAACAAGATTTTATAAATTGATCAAAGGGTACCTTCAAAGAAAAGCATCTTGGCAAATTCTATTAAAAGTAAGTTCAGGAATTTATTCAGATCATGCTCTAGAAAAGGTACTAAAAAATTATGAGTTCAATTCATTAGACATAGCATTCATAACGGAATTATCTTTTGGATGTATTAGATATAGAAAATTTCTTGACCTTTGGATAGACCATACATCAAAACTTTCTCATATAAAGCAACCACCAAAACTAAGATGGCTTTTACATGTAGGTTTATATCAATTATTAAAAATGGATAAAATACCATTTTCTGCAGCTATTTCTTCAACTGTAGAAGTTGCGAAGAATACCGATTTAAAAGGTTTGGCTGGAACTGTAAATGCAATATTACGCAATACCGTTAGACATATAGAAAAAGAAAATGTCCCCAAAATATCCTCAGATGAAATAGAGAGATTGTCTTGTCTTGAGTCATTACCAATATGGCTTGTAAAAGAAATTGTTAATTGGGTGGGAATAAAAGAAGCTAAAAATATCGCCAAGGCATTTAATAAAAAACCTTCAATTGATTTGCGAATTAATTCTCTGAAAACTGATTTAAATAAATTTTTGAATGAACTTGCTGAAAATAATATTAATGCTACTGCAATCAGTCAATTAAAAAATGGGATCGCATTAAATTCTAATCCAAGGTCTATTAAAAAACTCCCTGGTTATAGCGATGGGCTGTGGGTAGTCCAAGATAGATCTTCTCAATGGGTCGCTCCTCTTTTAAATCCAATGAAAGGGGAAAAGATTCTAGATGCCTGCTCTGCCCCAGGAAGTAAAACAACTCATTTAGCTCAGTTAGCTAATGATGATGCTGAAATCTTAGCTGTTGATAGATCAGAAAAAAGATTGAAAATACTTCAATCAAATTTGGAAAGATTAAATATAAAAAGTGTTAAAACTTTGAAAGCTGATGCTACTAATTTAGTTGATATTAAGCCAAATCTTATCTCTTATTTTGATAAAATCTTAATTGATGCTCCATGTTCAGGGATTGGAACCTTAGCAAGAAATCCTGATTCAAGATGGTCTTTAAGTAAGGATAAAATAAATCAATTAATTCTTTTACAGGAAAGATTATTAGAAAGAGTTTTACCTCTTTTGAAAAGAAATGGAACTTTAGTTTATTCAACTTGTACAATATGTCCTGAAGAAAATAGTTTTCTAATTAAAAGATTTTTGTCAAAAAATAAGGAAATTCAATTAGATAGTGAAAAACAAATCTTACCGAAATTTGATGAACCAGGAGATGGATTTTATGCAGCAAAAATTTCTTATAAATAAAAAATAAAGTATTTTATTATTAAATCTCCAAATCATATATTTTACTTATGAACTTTTTCCAAAAATAAGCAGCATTACCGCTAGATAACTTAGATTTGTTGTTTTCATCAAAACCTATCCAAACTCCGGTAGTGAGATTATTAATTGAACCAATAAACCAAAGATCCCTGTTCCCGTCCGAAGTTCCTGTCTTACCATATACTCTTTCTCCTTTAATTGAGGCTGCTATCGCAGTACCTTCCGAAACTGATTTTTCAAGTAGATTATTTAGGCTTTTGTTTACTTCCGAATCTAATATCTTCTCATGAATAAATTTATTTTCCCAAATTATTTCATTATAATTTGATTCTATTTTTTCAAGAATACTTGGCTTATATAGATTTCCATTGCTATTCAAAGCTGCATAGGCATTTGTAATATTTAGGAGGCTATCTCCATAAGATCCGATAGCTAATGGTAGAAATTCTTCAAGCTGTTGTTTATACCCCAGGCCAAATAAATTAGCTAGATTTATAATTTTTTTAAGACCTATATTACTAGAAATTTCTATAGGAACTATATTTGAGGAAGTTTTAAAAGAATCTATTAAAGATATCTTACCTCGATAAATTTCAGAAAAATTTTTGGGACAATAATCTTTCCAGCACTTAGGTAAATCTTCGAATTTATCTTTTAATTTTATACCTTCTTTTAATGCTGCAGTATAAGGAATAATTTTAAAAGTTGAACCTAAAGGCCTTATGGCTGATGTAACTCTATTAAATTCGTTTATTGTTGGATTCTTACTGGTTATCATTGTTCTAATTAACCCGCTATTGGATTCTATTGATAACAATGCTGTTTCAATATTATTAGGCCCTATAGAACTAGAAATTTTTTGTCCTATTTCCTGCCAATCTTTGTTGATGCTCGATTTTATCCTTAAAAATTTGTACTTTTTATGATTTTTGATTTTGTTATTTGTTTCCTTGAGGATGAAATTTACTAATAAATTATCTTTAGAATCTTTATTATTTATTGAATAATTTAATTTAACTTTTTCCTTTAGGGCTTCATTTCTCTCGTCTAAAGATATGTAGCCATCAATATACATATCTTTTAAAATTTTATTTCTTTTTTTAATAGCTAAATCGATATTTTCATAAGGCGAATAAATTGAGGGAGCAGGTGCTAATCCAGCTACTAAGGCAACCTCAGACAATGATAATTCCGTTATAAGTTTTCCAAAATAAACTTGGGAGGCCTCATTAATACCATAAGCTCCTGATCCTAAGTAAATATTATTTAAATATAATTTTAAAATTTGATTTTTACTGAATTTCAAGTCTAATACTAAGGAAATTATTATTTCTTTAATTTTTCTTTGAAAACTTAAATCACTATTTAAGAAAATTAATCTTGCTACTTGCTGAGTAATAGTGCTTCCACCCTCTTTAAAGTATCCGCTCTGAATATTACTAATAAAGGCTCTTGATAAACCTATTAAGTCAATTCCATTATGGTTAAAAAATCTTTTATCCTCACCAGATATAAAAGAATACTTTAGAAAAAATGGTATAGCATTTGTATTATCTAGAACATCGAATTTTCGACTTAACTTTCTTAATGTTTTATTATCAGAAGAGAATATTTCATAAGAATAGGGTATTGTTTTTGAAGTATTTATTTTAAGTGGGTCAAAATTTAAAGTAATCCTAATTAAATTAAGTATGGGGAAAAATATGGCAAAGAAAATAAATATTGATGAGCTAAAAATAAAATATTTATATTTTATTCCATTCACTTTAAGCTACTAAAAAACTATGTCCTATTGCTAAAGCGGTTACTAACATTCCAGTTATAAGAAATGGCTGGGCACTTGCCTGGTATTTGACATCAAATTTTAACGGGTCCCTTAGTAACCACATATCTTGAAATGTAATTTGAGGTATTACCAGTAAAACTAAAATTACTGATGCTAAATGTTGTCCAATAACAATTAATACGATAACCATTGCTAATTGAAAAATATCAATTAGACCAGCACTTATTCTACTAGCCTTTTTAATTCCAAATATTACAGGTAACGAATTCAATCCTAGTTTTGAATCCCCTTCAACACTTTTGAAATCATTTATAACTGCTATTCCTAGTCCAGAAAGACTATAAGCAAGAGTTAGTAATGCAGTAACAATAGTTAATTTCCCGAATAAGGCTTGTCCCGCCCACCATGGGAGAGCTATATATGAAGCTCCTAAAGCATAATTTCCTAGCCATCCATTTTGCTTCAATTTT